>JAJZZR010000024.1 GCA_021797465.1 Pseudomonadota bacterium
GCCATGGCCGCACTCTGGCTGGCCGTGCTCGCCTCCGGGATGGGGGCGGTGTACTGCCGCTACCGCTCGCGGGAGCTGTTCATCCATCTGGAGCAGCTCAGGCGCCGGCGCGACAACCTGGATGTTCAATGGGGCCAGCTGCAGCTCGAGGAGAGCGCCTGGTCGACCCATGCGCTGATCGAGAGCGTGGCCGAGCGCAGGCTGCACATGCGAATGCCGTCGCCCGCTCACATCGTGGTCGTGCGCCCATGAAGTCACGTCGTGGCCGCCCGCGTCCGCCCGCCTACCGCTGGCGGGCCCAACTGCTGCTTGGCACGCTCGTGCTCATCTCGCTCGTCCTGGTCGGCCGCGCCGTCGATCTGCAGCTGGTCGATTACACCTTTCTGTCGCGCCAGGGGGATGAGCGCTTTCTGCGCGTGGTCTCCGTCCCCGCGCATCGGGGCGTCATCACCGACCGGCACGGTCAGCCGCTCGCGGTCAGCGCCCCGGTCGATTCCATCTGGGTCAATCCCCAACAGATCCTGCATGCCAACGGCGGCGTCGGCGACCTCGCCCAGGCCCTGGGCTTGGACCCCGCGACGCTGTGGAGCGACATCAGCAGCAACGCCAATCTGCAATTTCTCTACGTCGCGCGCCAGCTTCCCCCGCCGCGCGCGCACGCCATCAAGGCGCTCGGCATTCCGGGGGTCTACCTCAGACGCGCCTACCGGCGCTACTACCCGGCCGGCGAGGTGACCGGGCAGCTGATCGGCTTCACCAACATGAAGGACCAGGGCGAGTCCGGCCTGGAACTTCAGTACAACGCGTCGCTGACCGGCGTCGACGGCGAGAAGCGCGTGATCGAGGACCGCTACGGCCAGATCGTCCAGGAAGTCGACAGCATCCGACCCGCCCGCCCGGGGCACAATCTGGTGCTCTCGATCGACATGCGCATCCAGTACCTGGCCTATCGGGCGCTGAAGGCGGCGATCGTGGCGCAGCGCGCGCGCTCGGGCTGCATGGTGGTGATCGACGTCGACACCGGAGAGGTGCTCGCCATGGTCGACCAGCCGGCGTTCAATCCCAACGATCGCGCGCAGCTGCTGCCGCAGCTGTACCTCAACCGCGCGATCGACTACACGTTCGCGCCCGGCTCCTCGATCAAGCCGTTCTTCATCGCGGCCGCCCTGATGAGCGGCCGCTACAACAACCACAGCATCGTCAACACCTCGCCCGGATACATCGATGTCCAGGGCCACATTTTCCGTGACGAGGTCGATCTCGGAGCGATCGACATCGCCAAAATTCTCGCGGTGAGCTCGAACGTGGGCATGGCGCACGTCGCGCTGTCGCTGCCGCGCCGGCTCATCTGGCAGACCCTGCACAACTTCGGGTTCGGACAACTCGCCACTCCCGGCTATCCGGGTGAGCCCACCGGCGTGCTGTTGCCTTATAAGGACTGGCGGCCGATCCGCGTCGCCACCATGTCGCATGGCTACGGCTTGACGGTGACGGCCCTGCAGTTGGCGCATGCCTACGCGACGCTCGGCGCGTTCGGCCTCGAGCGGCCGATTTCATTCCTGCGCGAGAACAACCCGCCGCCCGGCCGGCGCATCATGCCGGCCGCGCTCGCTCGCGAGCTGCTGCGCATGATGCTGGGTGTGGCGAGTCCGCAGGGCACGGCGCCGGCGGCGGCCATCCCCGGTTACATCGTGGCCGGCAAGACCGGCACCTCCTGGATCGACGTCGGGGGACGCTACCGCCATCACCTCTACACGGCGGTGTTCGCCGGCGTCGCGCCGGTGAATCATCCGCGCCTCGCGGCTGTGGTGGCGATCAAGGAGCCGAGCGCCGGCCTGTACTACGGCGGAGACGTCTCCGCACCGGTATTCCATACGGTGATCGGCCGGGCGCTGCGCCTGTTGGCGGTGGCGCCGGATCAGCCGCTCGGGCCTGGGAACACGCTGCAAGGGCCGGTGCTGCAATGAAGGCCGCTCCGCATATCTCGTTTCCCAGCCGGCCGCTGGCCGAACTGACCGACGGACTGATCGACATGCCGCCGCCGCTCGAGATCCGCGACGTCACGCTCGACAGCCGCGAGGCGAGTCCGGGCGCGTTGTTTCTCGCCTGCCGCGGCCGCTCGCGCCACGGTCTGGCGTTCGCCGCGGAAGCGGTCGCGCGTGGCGCCCGCGCGGTCCTGTACGAGCCGCCGGCCGAGCCCGCGGGCCAGCTCGAAGCGCTCGATCCAAGTGTGTTCGTCGCGGCCGTGCCGCGGCTCGCCGCGCGCGCCGGTGTGATCGCCGACCGGTTTTTCGGCCGGCCGTCGCGGCAGCTCACGGTCATCGCCGTGACGGGAACCAACGGCAAGACGACCTGTGCCTGGCTGAGCGCGCAGGCGCTCGCCCGTTGCGGCCGCCCGGCCGGCTACATGGGAACACTCGGCGTCGGCGTCCCGGGCGCGCTCGCCGCGACCGCGCACACGACCTGCGACGCGGTCACGGTGCATCGTCGGCTCGCCGAGCTGCGCATGCACGGGGCCGGCTGGGTGGGAATGGAGGCCTCTTCCCACGCGCTCGATCAGGAGCGCATCGCGGGCGTACGGGTGCACACCGCCGCGTTCACCAATCTCACCCGCGACCATCTCGACTATCACGGCACCATGGCCGCCTATGGGCGTGCCAAGGCCCGGCTGTTTGAGATCGAGACCCTCGTCAGCCGCGTGATCAACATCGACGATGAATTCGGCGCGGCGCTCGCCGCGCGCGCCGACCGGGGTCGTCTGATCGCCACGACGCGCCATGACGGCGCGCGGCTCCCCGCGCAGGCGCACTGGGTGCGGGGTGTGCGCACACGGCTGCTGAGCGCCGGAATGCAGATCCGGGTGGCTTCGAGCTGGGGCGAGACGGAGCTGGCCGCGCCGCTGATCGGGGATTTCAACGCCGACAACGTGCTGACGGTTCTCGGCGTACTGCTCGGGGCTGACGTGCCGCTCCAGGAGGCGTGCGCCGCGCTGCGTGAGTGCCGCGCCGCGCCGGGACGTATGGAGGCATTCGGCGGGGACGCGGGCCGGCCGCTGGCCATCGTGGACTACGCGCACACGCCGGATGCGCTCGCCAAGGCGCTGAGCAACGCCCGGCGCCACTGCCGCGGTCACCTGCGCGTGGTGTTCGGCTGCGGAGGGGACCGCGACAGCGGCAAGCGGCCGATGATGGGGCGCATCGCCGCCGAGCTCGCCGACGAGATCATTCTGACGGACGACAATCCGCGCAACGAACCGCCCGAGCGCATCACCGCGGACATCCTGGCCGGCATCGCCGGTCATGGCGCGCGCGTCGAGCATGATCGAGGCCGCGCCATCCGCGAGGCGCTCGCCGGCAGCGCCGCCGCCGACGTCGTGCTCATTGCCGGCAAGGGCCACGAGACGTACCAGACCTATGGCGCCGAGCAGCGCCCGTTCAGCGACCAGGCCGTGGTGCGCGCGGCGCTCGGGGTCGAGGCGGCGCGCGCATGAGCCTGGTCCGTACGCTGGCTCGGTTCGCGCACGATTGCGGCGGCGCGCTGCGCGGCGAGGATCGCCCGTTCACGGGCGTCTCGATCGACACTCGTACCCTGCAGGTCGGCGAGCTGTTCGTCGCGCTGCGCGGGCCGCGGTTCGATGGCGCGCAGTTCCTGTCCGCGGCGCTCGAGCGGGGCGCCGCCGGGGTGGTGCTCGAGCGCGAGCAGCCGCTGGCTGCGGCGCAGATCGTGGTGCCCGACACGCTGCAGGCCCTGCAGCGTGCCGCGCGGGTCCGCCGGACCGCGGCGCCCATTCCCGTGGTCGGTGTCGCCGGCAGCAACGGCAAGACGACGACCAAGGAAATGACCGCGGCCATCCTCCGCCAGCGCGGTGAGTGCCTCGCGACGCGCGGCAACCTGAACAATCACATCGGGGTTCCTCTGACGTTGCTGCGGCTCGAGCCGGAGCATCGCGGCGCGGTGATCGAGATGGGCGCGAATCGCGCCGGAGAAGTCACCGAGCTGGTGCGCATCGCGCGCCCGACGGTCGGCCTGATCACCAACGCGGGCGCCGAGCACCTCGAGGGCTTCGGTACCTTGGAGGGCGTGGCGCGCGCCGAGGGCGAGGCGGTCGCGGGCCTGGAGCCCGCCGCGACCGCCGTACTGAACGCCGATGATCCGTTTCTGGATCTGTGGCGCGGCATGACCGTCGCGCGGTGCGTCACGTTCGGCTTCGCGCCGGCGGCGAGCTTTCACGCCGGCGAGCTGCACTCGAGCCTCGCGAGCGAGGGATTCCGTACCCGTTTCACGCTCACCTGCGCCCTCGGCGCCGCGCCGATCGAGCTGCATTTCGGCGGCCGGCACAACGTCCTGAACGCGCTGGCCGCCGCCGCCGCCGCCGCCAGCGCCGGCGCCAGCCTCGCGCAGATCGCCGCCGGGCTCGCCGCGGTGCGGCCCGTCTCCGGGCGGCTGCAACCGAAACAGACCGACGGCGGCGCGTGGATTCTGGATGATTCCTACAACGCCAATCCCAGCTCGGTCCGCTGCGGGATCGAGGTGCTGGCCTCGCTGCCGGAGCGGCGCTGGCTGGTGCTGGGCGACATGGCCGAGTTGGGCGAGTTCGCCGAGAAGTCGCATGTGCAGATCGGCGCCTTCGCGCGCGAGCACGGGATCGAGCGGCTGTACGCCACCGGACCGCTCGCGGCGCTCGCCGTCGAGCGCTTCGGCGCCGGCGCGCGCTGGTTTCCCGAGGCCGAGGCGCTCATCGAGGCGTTGCGCGCGGCGCTCGGGGAGGCCGGTCCCGGAGTCTGCGTTCTCGTGAAGGGCTCGCGTATCAATCGGCTCGAGCGGGTCGTGGCGGCGCTGGTCGGCGACGCCGGGCAGCCGGAGGCGCACTGAATGCTCTACTGGCTCGCACATCGGCTGGTCGCCTGGTACTCCGGGTTCAACGTCTTTTCCT
>JAJZZR010000006.1 GCA_021797465.1 Pseudomonadota bacterium
CATACCTGCGGATGCGGCCATCGCAGTGGGCCTTTTGCTCATCGTGATCGGCAATAGCCTGGCCAAGTTCAGTCAGAATGGAGTGGTCGGCGTTCGGACACCTTGGACGTTGGCAGACAAGGAAGTCTGGGCACGCACGAACCGTGTCGCTGGGTGGCTCGTCGTTCTCGCTGGCGCGGTAATGGCTGTTACAGGTCTTGTGGGTTTTCGAATGGCTCCTGGCCTGATTGCTCTCGGCGCCGCGGCAGTGCTATCGGTAGGGTATTCCTACCTCATATGGCGCCGGATCAACAGGGACGATGGTAGTTCCAGCTGATTCGGCTGCTGCCTGATACGGCGGCCGCCCGAATGTACTTTTCACCTAAAAGCGGACGTTTAGTCCCGCTCGTGTCGAGTGACGGCAGAGCGTCGGAGGCGGGAGTTGACCCTATGCGAGCCCCTGGATGTGTCGCCGGAAGTCTGGTTTCATGGGCATCGCCTCAAAGGGGCAGAATAGACTGGCGCCAACATTGCGACGCCATTTGATGCGGATTGGCGTTTCGCCTGACACGTGGTGGGTGCCCGCTGGCGGCGCCAAATTCCGGTGGCGCTGCGCGTTATGCGAGGGAGCACCAAATGTCGAGCACTCAGTCCGTGGCGCTGCCGGACGTGCTGGGTCTGCCCGAGGTCGGAGTCGAATTCTGGCATAAGTAACGGAAGCCATTGAGAAACCGCCGGAAATTTCGTTGAAGTACCCCGACTTGGTACCTCCACGGTTCTGTGTGGAAGCGATCCGCTACCTCCCCCCCTCCCCGCCCCATTCGGAGAGCGCCGCGCTTGCGGCCACCTGGACGAGGGTTGATGGGGGAATGGGCTAGGAGCGGTAGAATGGGTGCGCTTGACGGAATCTCCTGGAATATATATGGTTTATATATATTACACATAGACAAAGGTGCTTTCGTGAAAACGGCCAAGCTCTTCAAGAACGGGGACAGCCAGGCTGTGCGGCTCCCAAAGGAATTCCGCTTCGCGGGCGCGGAGGTGCTGATCAAGCGGGTCGGCAGCGCGGTCGTACTTCTGCCCAAAGCCAAATCGTGGGACACGCTGGTTCAGAGCCTGGACAAGTTTCCGTCAGATTTCATGAACGAACGCGAGCAGCCACGTGAAGCCGAGCGGCGGGAGCCGCTGCAGTGAAATGGATGCTGGATACGGACACGTGCATCGCCATCATCAAAAAGCACCCGGTTGCGCTTAAGAAGATACGCGGCAAATCGATCGGACAGGTCGGAATTTCGTCAATTACGTTGGGCGAACTCATGTTCGGTGCGGCAAAGAGTAGTCGTCCCAAGGTTGCGCATGACGCACTGAGCGAATTTCTGTTGGCGCTAGAGGTTGCGGGTTTCGATGAAGGCGCGGCGATGATCTACGGGGATGTCCGTGCATCGCTCGAGCAGCAGGGGAAACCGATCGATCCACTTGATACGCTCATCGGCGGTCATGCGCATGCGCTGGACATAATTCTAGTCACACATAACACGCGAGAGTTCTCGCGGATAGACGGTCTTCGACTCGAAGATTGGATTGCGCAATAACGGGGCATTTCACCTGCGCTCCGCCGTGCCACTCGTGCTGCGCGTCTCAAGCCGGCCAGAAGCGGGCATTCCATGACTTAATCATGCCTCCGCAAAGCGGTCGCTACTGTGAGTTTGGCGTCCCGGGCATCGCCCAAAACAGGGCAACACGAAAAGACGTCTGGGTCGCCGCCACCCGCGTTGGAGGTCGGTTTGGCGTGCGCCACATCCGGTCTGTCGCGACCGACCGGCTTCGGCAGCACAGCACTGTGGGTGCTCGCCGGGCGCCCCCGCGACGGAGAGTGGGACGCTGAGGTCCAGTGCACGGCAATGCTTGAAGGGTT
This sequence comes from Pseudomonadota bacterium, assembly GCA_021797465.1. Lineage (GTDB taxonomy): Bacteria > Pseudomonadota > Gammaproteobacteria > Steroidobacterales > Steroidobacteraceae > 13-2-20CM-66-19. The sequence goes on from JAJZZR010000006.1 coordinate 1,895, forward strand.
GATGGTCGAGGTCGGAGTCGAATGAGGCCAGCTATTACAGTGAATCCCAAGGAGATATCGCATCAGGCATGACGCCTATACCCGCTGTCGTACCCACGATGGGGCTGTTCAGCTCGCGTCTCCCAAAATATATGCAAAACTATACACAATTCGTATGTTTTCAAATATGATTTGGGAATGCAAAATCTTGAGCAGTACATGGAAGATTGCCTTGCCCACGGCCGTGCGTATTTCCTGAGGGAGGAGGCGCAGGCGGCGCTTGGGTTGTCGTCTGAAGCCTTGAGCATGGCGCTCATGCGGCAAGCCGGGAAGAACCGCCTGACGAGCCCCCGGCATGGTTTCTATCTGATTCTGCGCCCGGAAGACCGCAACATTGGTGCGCCAGATCCGGCACGCTGGATCGACCCGCTGATGAAATACCTTCAGCTGGACTATCGCATCGCCTTGCTGCGTGCGGCCGCCTTCCACGGCGCCTCGCATCAGGCGTCGATGGTGTTCCAGGTGATCGTGCCGAAGCAGCTGCGGGGTTTCGAGATCGGTCGGCACCGTCTGGAGTTCGTCTACCAAAACGCGACTGCTTTCGCCGAGGTTAACCGAGCGGATTGGCTGAACTCGCTGAAGAGCGACGCGGGCTTCGCGAAAGTGGCCGGAATCGAATTGACGCTGTTCGACTGTGTACGGTATTTCCACAGGGCGGGTGGCATCAACGGCGTGGCCCAGATCGTGAAAGACCTGGGCGCGCAGGCGCGAGCGCAGCGGCTGGCCAAGCTTGCCGCCCACTACGAGAACTCATCGGTGCGTCGGCTCGGCTATTTGTTGGAACGTATGCGTCACGTACAGCAAGCGGATGCGCTGCGTCCTTTTGTTCAGAAAGCCAAGACGGCCGTGCCGCTCGATCCTTCCGTGAAATCATTGATCGAAGGGCTGCCGGGACTGCACGAGAAGGTGACCCGGTGGAGGCTGATCCTCAATGAAACGATCGAGGCCGACGCTTGATTCCCCAAGCCTATATTCAGGCGTGGACCGCCAAATCGCCATGGCCTGACTTGCGGCAGGTGGAGCAGGATCTCATCATCTGCCGCGCGCTGTGCGACCTGTTCAGCGCACCGGCTCTGCGTGGCAGGATCGCGTTTCGCGGTGGCACCGCCATCCACAAGTTGCTGTTCCGGCGGCCGTTGCGCTATTCCGAGGACATTGACTTGGTGCAGACACGGCCGGAGCCGATCGGTGCCACAGTCGATGCGATCCGAGAAGCGCTCGCGTGGCTGGGCAGGTGTAGCAGAGAGCAGGCGGGACACTCAATGCACTTGGTGTTCAAGTTTATCCCGGAAAACACACAATCGGCGTTGAAGCTGAAGGTGGAAATCAATACGCGTGAACAAGAGAGCTTGTTCGGCGTTCGCCACTACCACTTCGCAGTCGAGAGCGACTGGTATCAGGGCAAGGCCGAAATTGCGTCTTTCGAACCCGAAGAGCTGTTCGGTACAAAATTCCGCGCGCTACTGCAGCGGCGTAGGAACCGTGACCTTTTTGATCTCGGAGAGGGGCTGAAAGGATTGGCGTTGGATACCGACCGGCTGGTGGCGAGTTTCGAACACTATTTATCCCTCGAGGGCATATCCATGACGCGTGCCGTGGCTGAACAGCGCATGCCGGAGAAATTGACGCGCAGCCTGACGGAAGACATCGCGCCCTTGTTGCCCGCGGGTATCCAATTCAGCGACGATGATGCGGTTGAGGCGTTCGGGCGCGTCTGGAACGCTCTCGTGGCTCGCCTGAAGGGTGACGCCTGGAAGTTGACAGACAAGGTGGTGGCAGAGCTGCGAACGAAGGGATACCCGGCGCTGCTGAAGAGGGCTTAAGGGACGACTTCGAGCACTCATTCAACGCTTGGGCTGATCGGCACACTCTATTTGGCTCGACTCGGCAGGCTGTCAGCCGTTGCCTGGTTGAGCCAAGCCGATGGATGCAAGAACTCGCCGGACAAATTCGGTCTTCGATTCTGTGTATGCCTCGCGATCATGTCGATGTTTGACGGCGAGATGATATTTTAGCTGGGCGTACTCTTTTGCTAGATTAGAGTCTGCTCGCAACGCGTCTCGAAATCCGAGCCGAGCTTGCCAGAGGTCGCTGCCGTAGGGGATCAAGTGGAGATGATGCGTTCTATGAGCGGCCGAAGGTTTGCAGAACCAGTGCATTACATCAGCTCTGTACGGCCAGTACATGTAATCCGCTTCTGCCGCCGCAGATATTGCCGGACGAGATGCCGCCAAAGTGGCAACAGCAACCATGATGTCGATCACCGGCTTTGCCGCAAGGCCCGGAACCGCAGTGCTTCCTACGTGCTCAATCGGGCCAACGATCCAATGTTTGAGAATGCGCTCGAGAGCCTGCCTCTCAACTTCGAACGTGATTGGCCACGAGGGGTCGTAGGGCGATATCACTATCAGCGATGATTCTTGCTGCGAGTTATTTGGCGACATTACGGTGTGTCGAGTCAAGCGGCCGAATACCAATAATCGGATCGAGACCGACTTCCTGTCGGATCAAGCTGCGGCCGTGGGTGCGCGAGTTGGAGGGCGTGCAGCAAACTAGCACTGGTCTCGGACCGCAGCCTTGGGTCGGAACCGGAAGTCGGCTCTATATTACCCCGCGGGTGCATCGCTGCGAGAACGGGGCCTTGTCTATTACTGTACAGGAGTAACACTAAGAGGGCGTTGATGTCGCAGCGCGATACGCAGTATGCCCACGTCGCGCTTGAGAAGCGGCGGGGCTCGCTGGCGACCAGTACCCTGCGCGGCTCGTCGGGCACCCCATGGCGGAGCGCGGGACGCCGGGGTCCGGTGCGCGGCAATAGCAATAGAAGATTTGATGGTGCCCGAGGTCGGAGTCGAACCGACACGCTTTTAAGGGCGGCGGATTTTCATCCCACTTCGACTTTCATCGCCCCGCCGGTCGGAGCCGCGCGGGTTCGTGGGCTGGAGCACGCCTTCACCATAGCCTTGCGGCCGTAGGTGCCCGCCGTCTGCTCTC
>JAJZZR010000372.1 GCA_021797465.1 Pseudomonadota bacterium
ACGCCCAGCCGCTCGCGAAAGCCATCGAGCAGGGCCTGCTGAACCTGCCCGATGGCGGGCGTCCGCGCGCCCAGCAGCTCGCGCAGACTCACCACCCGCTGCGCCGCCGAGTCGAGGCCGTGCCGGTCGATCTTGGCCCGTGGCACACGCAGCGCACCCAGCAGGCTGGCGGTATCGAGCTCGACGAGCACTGTACCCTGGTACAGCAGGGTGTCGCCGTCGAAGAACCCGCCGGTTCCGCCGAGCTTGCGCCCCTCCACCTCCAGATCGTTGCGCGGCCGGAAGCGGACTTCGACGCCGAGTCGGCTGAGCCCCGCGGCAGCGGCCTCGCAGACCGCCCGGGCCACCTCGTCGAGCGACGTGCCGCCGAGGGTTCCCCGGCCGAACACCAGCGCCCAGCCGAGCTGGCCCGGATCGAGATAGATCGCCCCGCCGCCGGTGATGCGCCGGCCGACTTCGATGCCGCGCTGCCGGCAGTAGTCGAGATCGATCTCCGCGCTGCGGGACTGATGGCGTCCGAGGAGCGCGCTCGGCTGGAAGTGGATGAAGCGCACTGCATCGGCCAGCCGCCCCGTCTGATGCAGCTCGAGCATGGCCTGGTCGAGCGCAATGTTGAGTCGACCGGCTCGCAGCCCGGCGTCGAGCACCCGAAAGACGCGACTCATCGCCGGTCCCGCACCACCGGAATACGCAACTGGCGGCGGATCCGGCGCAGGTCGGCACGATTGGGCGCGAACGGATAGCTCGCGATATCGTGTGGCGGCGAGTCCCCGTAGGGCCGGTCGCACGCGGAAACGTCGTCGCGAAACTTGCCGGGGCAACCCGAGGTCCGAAAGGCCACGCCGGCGTCGACGATGCGCTCGAGCTCCTCGCGGGGCAGACCGAAGTCCACGACCCGGCCGAGCGCATCGAAACGCATCTGCTCGATACGGACCGCTGCGTAATCGATCAGATAGCGGGCGAGCTGCACCCGACGCCACTGATCCCGGGGCGTCGGCGGCAGGTGATCCATCAGCGAGCCCTTCTCCGGGAAGAAGCAGAACATGTGGCTGTGGCCGCCGAGGTCCACCAGCTGCTGCACCAGCTCGAGCGCCTCGCGCTCCGTCTCGCCCATGCCGATGATGATGTGCGCACCGAACTTCTGCGGTCCGAATACCTCGCGCGCCGCATGCAGGATTTCCCAGTACTTGCTCCACTTGTGCGGCGATTGCACGCCTTTGCCGCGGGTACGCTCGAAGATCGCCGGAGTCGCCGCATCGAGCGCGACCGTGAATATGTCGGCGCCGAGCTCACGCAGCCGCACCACGTCGGCGCGGCTCATCGTGGTCGGGTTGGACAGTATCGACACCGGCATGACTCCCGGATCGATGCGCCGCGTCCACGCCCTCAGCACGCTCACCGTATCGGCATCGGAACGCGGGTGCGTGATCATCGAGATGCACATGCGGTGGAACGGACTCGCCGCGCCGTCTCGGGCCACGATCTCCACCATCTGCTCGACGGGCACCGCCGGCCAGTCGACCCGGATGAAGTTGCGGTCCGCATAATCCCGTTCAGCTTCACGATGACGCGCCAATCCGCAGTACGCGCAATTGGCGCGACAACCCTCCGGATAGGTCAACAGCAGGTTCAGACACCGCGTGCACTCACAGCGATGCATACGCCCGGGCATGAGTCCGAGGGTCATTGCCGCGGCGGTGGAGATCTGCACGTATTCCGGCGAGCGCATGTGCGGCGTCAGCACATTGTCGTTGGGCAGATAGACGCCGCTCGGCCGCAGATCAGCCGCCTTGACCGGCGCGCCGTTGCGCCGCTGCGGCGGTGTTTGCACCGGCGCGCGCGGCTCCATGGCCTCGAACGCGTTGAAATCTCCGGCCGACGCGCCGCCCGGCGGGCGCTGCGGCAGTGTGCGGCAACTCATGCGGAAACTCCCGCCGGCTCCCGGCCGGCACCGCAATGCGCACGGGCACCGGCCACTGCGGCTCCTCCGAGCTTGATCGAGCAGCAGGCGTGCTGTTGCTCGAAGGGCCGCCCGATCGCCGTGGCGACCGCCGCCGCGCCGTCGGCCGGAAACGCGATGCCGTCGAGTCCGGCCAACACCGCATAGGTGTCGGTGACGCGCTTGTGCATGCCCGGCGGCCGGGCGCATCCGAGCAGAACGCTGCACTGCGGAAGGCGCGCGCGCGCCTCGGCAAACAGCCGGCCGACCGCGCCGGTATCGGGGACCGCGAAAGTTCCCGGCGTGGCGTAGAACGGCATGACGACCACCAGCACCAGCGCCTTCACGGGGTGTCTGCTGACGATGTCCAGCGCCGCCGGCTCGCCCAGCACCGCGCCGAAATGCAAACCGATGACGATATGCGGCGATACCTCCATGGACGTGGCGCACAACGCCTCGAGCGTCGCCTCGAAATCCGCCACAGACCGCTCCAGGTGGTACACCTCGCGGATGGTCGCCTCCGCGCCGATCACATCCATCATCGCCGTATCGATGCCGGCCGACTCCATGGCGCGGGCGCCCGCGCGGTCCGTGAGCGCCGTGTGGATCGCGATGCGCAGATGCGGGTGATCGCGCTTCAACCGCTCGATCGCCGGGTAGAACCGTGCATAGGGAATCTCATTGCGCCGGTTGGAGCCGCCGGAAAGCAGGAAGCCCTGCAGGCCCTGGCGCGCAATCAGCCCGCGCACCGTGCGCTCGAGCATCTGCGGTGTCGTCGCCGGCAGCATAGGCTCGAGGATCTTGGCCCGGCAGTGCTCGCAGTTCAGGCCGCATGCCCCGCCGGTGATCGAAAAAGCCGGGAAGCTGTTCTTCGAGCAACCGCGCAGCTCGGTACTGGCGTAGTCCTTGAACGTGGGTGTTGCGAAGCGCACCGGCCGGGAGACTACCCCCGCGCCCGCCCGCTCGAGCTGCGCGACGAGCTCCGCGTCGAGGGGCGCCTCGTCGAGCTCCTCGATCGCCATCAGCTTCTCCAGCCAGCTCATGCGGCGCGCTCCGCGCCGGCCCGGCGCACCAGATCCACCACCGCCCGGCGGACGGGACCGTCGCGCGGCGGATCCGCGAGGGTCCGCTGCCATGACGGATCGATCGCCTCATCGTCGATCAGATCGCACGACAGCCCGGCCAGTATGCGCTCGGCAGCAGCCGGCAATCGCCGCGGCAGCCGCCGGCCGCTCAACTTTCCCCACAAGCCCGTCCAGCAACGCGCCACCGTCCACGGATTGTAGCCGCCGCCGCCGAGCACGACCGCGACCGGCGCCGCCGCGACCAGTTCCTGCACGGCCGTCCACAGCGCGCCGTTACTCAGGGCGAGAGCGCACAGCGGATCGCCGCTGAGCGCGTCGGTGCCGCAGGTGATCACCACCGCCTCCGGCCGCAGGCGCCGTGCGTACGGCAGCACAGCGGCGTCCATCACGAAGCGCAATTCCCCGTCATGGAAGCCCTTGGGCACCGGGAAGTTGATCGAGCGCCCCCCGCCGCGGTCCTCGGCTGCGCCGGTGTACGGCCAGCGCCCGGCCTCGTGAATCGAAACGGTGTGCATGCGGGCATCGTCTTGCAGCGCATTCTGAACTCCGTCGCAATGATGGGCATCGAGGTCAATGTACAGGATTCGGGACAAGCCGCGCGCGGCGAGCCGGCGCAGCGCGAACACCGGATCGTTGAAATAGCAGAAGCCGCTCGCGCGCGCCGGCCGGCCGTGGTGCGTGCCACCGGCCGGGTGAAACACGACATGCCCCTCGAGCGCGAGCTCCGCCGCCAGCATTGCGCCTCCAACCGTCGCCGCGGCCCTGGCGAACAACCCGGGAAACAACGGATTCTCACGTGTTCCGATACCGAAGCGCGCGCGCTCTTCGATCGTGGCTATCCCCGCAACCTCCGCGGCGCGCAGCGCCGCGATGTACTCGGGGCTGTGGAACTCGCTGAGCTGCCGCGCGCACGCGCGCGGACAGTCGCGCAGCTCACCGGCCGCAATCCACCCGAGCGCGCGACACAGCGCAAGCACCGTCGCCACGCGAGGAATCGCCAGAGGATGTCCCGAGCCGAAACTCGCCGTGTCAGCGGACGTCCCGCCGATGAGCAGCGCCGAACGGCTCGATCGCATGTGCCGAACCCAACCCTCAGTGCGGCCGTGGCGCGGTGCGCAACCGTCGCCGCGCGGCCTTTAGCTTCTCACCTTATCAGTAATTGCTTATTTTAGCACCCTCTGATAGTTTGTAGAGTCATCAGTTCCGGGGGGTCGAATTCCCATGGCCGCGACAGCCGACAGCATCCCGCGTTCCACCGCCAAACGCATGTCAATCATCGTGACCAAGGGAACGCTCGATTGGGCGTACCCACCCTTCATCCTGGCGACCACCGCCGCCGCGATGGACGTCAACGTCACGATGTTCTTCACCTTCTACGGCCTGCCCCTGCTGTTAAAGGATCTCGATCTCAACTTGACGCCGCTCGGCAATCCCGCCATGAAGATGCCGTTCGCCGGCAAGCACATGGGCATGCCCAACATCGCCAGCATGATCCCGGGGGTCGACGCCGCCGCCGGCCGCATGATGAAGAATCTGATGAAGAAGAAGGGAGTCGCCTCCATCACCGATCTTCGCTCGATCGCCATCGAGGCCGGTGTGCGCATGATCGCCTGCCAGATGACCATGGACCTGTTCGAATACACGCTCGAGGACATGGTCGAGGGACCCGAGCTCGGCGGTGCCGCGACCTACATCGAGGTCGCGACACAATCGGATATCAACCTGTTCATCTGAAGTCCGGAACTCTCTTTGGAACGTACCATGGCCAATCAGACTCTCGATGCCAAAGGACTCAACTGCCCTCTGCCCATCCTGCGGGCGAAGAAAGCCCTGCAAGGCATGCAACCCGGCGGCACGCTCGAGGTGCTCGCGACCGAT
>JAJZZR010000400.1 GCA_021797465.1 Pseudomonadota bacterium
AGCCCGACTTCCCGGAGTGCATCACCCGCTTCGGCTTCCTCTGGTACGAGGATGAATACACCGTCGACGCGGCGGCGACCTGGATCCTGGAAGCCAACGCGGCGAACGCCCTCGTCGAGCAGGCCGCACACGCCGCGAAATCCTGAGCGGCCGGCCGGTGGACAAGTGAAATCGCCCCGCGTCAAGGAACCTCAGCACGCTTCCTGATGCGCCCCGGGCGGCGGCGCGCTATACTCCTTTAAAATGCGAAGCATCAAGGCCGACCCAGGCGCGGACCGGCCCCGGCGGGTTTACTCCAAATTCGAAGCGTGGCGCAGGGGATTCAGCACTCGAACACGGTACGTGCGCAGTCGGCATTCTCTGTGAAGTATTGCTTTTCCGGCGTTTCACCCGTCGCGCCGGCGGGACGGGTCTGCGTCGCATTCACCACCAGGGGAGTCATGAGATGCTTGGCAGATGGTCAATTGCGCGTTTAGCGCTCATGTCATTCTGCGCCATGGCGGCGGGGCTCGCTTTGCCCGCCGCGGCCCGGGCGCAACGGATTCACCATTTCGGCTCGCACACGCAGGATGCCGGCCCGACGGCCGCATCGACTCGGATCACCACGTCGATCATCCTCCACGTCACCGACCAGCGCGGCCTCGAGGACTACGTGCGCTCGACGGTCACCCCGGGGAACCCCAACTTCCATCAGTTCCTGTCCGTGCAACAGTTTCGCGACCGTTTCGCGCCCTCGAGCCGGCGGATCGACCACCTGGTGCGCTACCTGGAGTCCTACGGCATCACGGTGGACAAGATCTTCCCGGATCACCTGGACCTCACGGTCACCGGCACCACGGCCGCGATCGACGCCGCCTTCGGCACCCAGGAACACGACTACGACCGCGGCAATGAGCACTTCCACCGGCCAGCCACGCAACCGGCGCTGCCGGGCACGCTCGGACAGCTGGTCCTCGCCATGCCCGGCCTGAGCAATCAGCCCGGCAGCTTCCGTCCGATGATCGTGCGCCTCGGCCACGGCCCGTACGCGCGGATCACCCCGCCGCCGGCGCAGTGGCCGAAGAACAGCACCGCCACCGGCGTTCCGCAGGACTACACCGTCGGTGACGTGGCCAACTTCTACGACATCAACCCGCTGTATCGCGCGGGCATCAGCGGCAAGGGCCAGACGGTGGGCATCATGACGCTCGCCAACTTCAACAAAAAGGATGCGTATTCCTACTGGAAGGACATCGGGCTGACAGTGCCCGGGAACCGCATCACCAAGGTGATGGTGGACGGTGGCACACCGGTCGCGGCCGGCGTAGGCGACGATGAAACCTCGCTCGATGTGGAGCAGTCCGGCGGGATCGCCCCCGAGGCGAACATCCGCGTGTACATCGCGCCGAACACCAACCAGGGGTTCCTCGACCTGTTCTACACCGCGGTGTCGGACAACATCGCCGACACGGTGTCGATCAGCTGGGGCGAGCCCGAGGAGCTCTACTTCGCCGCCCTAAACGGCGGGGTGAGCTATACCGGCCAGCTGCAGGCGATACACGAGGCGCTGCTCGAGGGCGCGGCGCAAGGTCAGTCATTCTTCGCCGCCGCGGGCGACGCGGGCGCCTACGACATCAATGACAGCCAACTCGCTGCTCCGCCGTACTACAGTATGCAGCTGACGGTGGATGCGCCGGCCGATGATCCGGCCATCACGGCCGCCGGCGGCACGACGATCGCGGCGACGATTCCGGGCATCGGGCCACCGTACAATTGCCCGGCCATCGACGTGCCGCTCCAGCGCGTCTGGGGCTGGCACTACCTGCTGACGGACTGGGGCAGCTGCCTCGGCCTCACCCTGTACGGCAGCCCATTTGGCGTATTCCCGGTCGGCGGCGGCGGCGGCGTCAGCTCCTTCTGGCCCATGCCCGGCTACCAGCTCTCGACCGAGGGAATCCAGCGGACCCAGCCGGGTCAGACTCTGTTTTACTACCCGAACTACCCGAGCCTCGCCCACACACAGAATCTCATCACCCTGCCGGCCAACTTCCTCGGGCGCAACATGCCGGATCTGTCGTTGAATGCCGATCCGGAGACCGGCTACGTCATCATCGATTGCACGGACTACCCGAACAATCCGGACTGCGCTGCGACCGGCTACGGCGGCACGAGTTTCGTGGCGCCGCAACTGAACGGCATCACGGCGCTGATCGATCAGGACTCGGGCGGCCGGGTGGGATTACTCAACCCGACGCTCTATGCGCTGCAGAACGAGCTCGGCTATGGCCAGCACTCTCCGTTCAACGCCGTCACGGCGGGCAACAACTGGTTCTACCCGGGCACGCCCGGGTACAACGACGGCGCGGGCATCGGCACCATCGATGTCGCGCGTCTGGCGGTCATTTACCAGTCCCTGAGCGGGACGGACACGGGCGGCGGCGGTGGTAGTGACCACGGTCACGGCAACCGCTGATTCGCCGACCCGGGAATCACGGCGCGCCGGTCACTCCGGCGCGCCGTCCTGAAACGGCGTACGGACCGCCAGCTCCGCCAGCTCTTCCTCTGAGGGCGGCGGCTCCGCCAGGATCTGGCTCGCCCGCTCGTGCCACCAGCGCGGCACACGCACCTGCACGCTCTGTTCGAAGTCCGGCAACGGTCCGAGCAGCTCCACCTGCACGGGAATGGACTCGGCCCGCAAGCGTCCCGCGATCACCTCGCCGGTGATGCGATCGCGGCACACCCGCAGCAGAACCCAGGGTGCTTCGCTCATGCCGACAGCGCGCTCAGGGACCGAGGTATTTGTTCACCCACTGCAGCATCGCGGCGTAGAACAGCTCGCGATGCACCGGATCCTGCGGCATGTGATAGGCACCGGGAATGCCGATGAATTTGACCGGCACGTGCCGGCTGGCGAGCGCGTGGTACAGCGCGAACGCTTCGGTGATCGGTACGGTGATGTCATCCGTGCCGGAGAGGATCAGGGTCGGCGTGGTGATGTCCCCGGCATAGGTGATCGGCGAGCCCGTGCGGTACAGCGCCGCGCTGCGCGGATTCCACGGACTGCCGCCGAGGGAGGCTCGCGTCCAGGCGAGATTGCCGGCCCCGGACAGCTCATACTCCTCGGTCCAGTCGGTCACACCATCGGCCACGACCGCACAGCGCCAGAAGTGCTGGTGGGAGATCAGCCAGGCGGTCATGTAGCCGCCGTAGGAATGACCCACCGCGGCGATGCGCGCGGTGTCGACGATGCCCTTGGCCTCCAGCATGCGGATCCCCGAGATGACGTCACTGTCCGGTCCGACGCCCGGGTCGCGGTAGATGGCGTGCTCGTGGGCATTGCCGAGATTGTCGCTGCCGCGATAGTTCGGCTCGAACACCAGATCGCCGCGGGCGGCGAACAGCAGCCGCAGCGGGCCGACCTCATCGGCGTCAAAGTGCTCGATCGAGGCCCACTCCGGTCCGCCGTGGCTGAAGACCACGAGCGGGTAGCGCCGGCCCGGTGTGTAACCGTTCGGGTAGGTGAGGATGCCGTCGTTGTACTGCCGGTCCGGCGCGCGCCAGTGCACGGCGACGCTGACCGGATAGCTGTAGCCATCGAACCGGCGATTGAAATGGGTCAACGGCACCGGCGCGCTGTCCACCGTGCGCAGCAGGTACAGCTCCGGGGCGTGCGTGGTGCCGTCGGCCACGACCGCCACGGCACCTTGCGAGGAGACGCCCACGCTCAACGCCTGCAGGCCATGCAAGCGCAGCGCCCGACCCGGTCCGTGCAGCGGCTGCAGGAACACCTTGCTGTCGATACCGGCATTGGCGATGCCGACCAGCGCCCGGCCCCCGGACAGCCAGGCGAAATGAGCCGCCAGATCGCGGTTGAGGCGGGCACTGACATCCCGCGCCGCCCCGGCCGGCGAGCCGACATAGAAATCCATCACGCTGACCGGCCCCGGTCCATGCGGATACAGGAAAGCGACCTGCAGGCCGTGCGGCGCAAAGCGCGGCGCGTACTCGTAGCTCGTATGGCCGCCGATGGGCCGCTGCGCGCCGCTCGCGACTTTCACCGCCATGATGGTTGTGCGATCGCTGTCGCCGTCGTCGGCATTGGCCTGGCGTGTGTAGACAATCCAGCGGCCGTTCGCCGACCACGACGGTGTGGTGATCGCCCCACCGATGGGGGGCGCGACCTCGAGCACGCCGCCGGGGCCGTGCGTCAATTGACGGGCCATGCCGCTGCCGAGCGACAGCAGCCAGATCTGCGCCGGCACCGGCGGCCGGCTGATCAGATAATCATCATCATGAATGTCGAACAGATCATGATGCGTACGCCGATCCTGCGCGCTCAGCGGGGAGTTGTCCGGCGTGACGTAGGCGAGCGTCCTTCCGTCCGGACTCCACGCGAACTGCTCCACCCCGTTCGGGGCCGCGGTCAGCTCGCGCGGCGTCCCGCCCGTGGCGGCCACGGCATAGACCTGCGCCTTGTAGTGCCCAACCTTGGCGATGAAGGCGATACGGTGCCCGTGCGGCGACCAGCGCACGCTGTGCATGGCCCGCATGCCGCGCACCAGTGCGCACGCGTGCCCCCCGCCCGCGCTCATCACGCGCAACGTCGAGTCGTAGCGATCGTGCACGAAATCCGCGCGGATGGTGCGGAAGGCGATCCGCTTGCCGTCGGGGGAGAATTGCGGCGTGCCGAAGCGCACCAGCGCGCGAAAGTCCGCCAGCTTGATCGGCCCGAGCCCCGCATGGGCGGCAAGCGGGGCCAGCAGACCGGCCAGGAGAGCGAGCGTGAATTTCCGGCGCATCGTGGCAAGCTCCGCATCGGGCGCCAGCGCCCGGTTCAGCTATCATCTCACATTCGCCCGCGGACACGTCCAGGACCCGGGCCGCTGGCGAAGATCGGA
>JAJZZR010000496.1 GCA_021797465.1 Pseudomonadota bacterium
CAGAGCCAGCACCTCTTCCTTGGGCGTCGTCTCGCGCACGGTGATCAGGCGCTCCTTGGGGGTCATGACCGAGGAGACCGGCGCGTCGAGCTTCTCTTCGAAGCGCAGATCGCGGTGTGTGACGATGCCCACGACCTTCTTGCCGAGCACGACCGGAACGCCGGAGATGCCCCGCGAGCGCGTCAGGTCGAGGACTTCGCGGATGGTCATGGTCGGCGGCACCGTGATCGGATCCTTGATCAGGCCGCTCTCGAATTTCTTGACGCGCCCAACCTCGCGCGCCTGAGCCTCGATGCTCATGCTTTTGTGAACGATACCGATGCCGCCCTCCTGGGCGATGGTGATGGCCAGCCGCGCCTCGGTGACGGTGTCCATGGCGGCCGAGAGCAGCGGCACGTTCAGGCGGATGCGCCGGGTCAGTTGTGTGGAGAGGTCCACCTCGCGGGGCAGAACCTCGGAGTAGGCTGGGACGAGCAGAACGTCGTCGAACGTCAGAGCTTCTTCGAGAATTCGCATAGCTAATTCTACGCACGGCGCGCCTGAGGGTAAACCTCGGTGGTATCGTGGGTCCCATGTCCAGCGCAGATCCGACCGGATTGGAGGCCAATGCCCCTGGCCAGAGGGTTTTTACCGTCGCCCGCCTGAACCGGGAGGTGCGCACACTGCTCGAGCGCGGTCTCGGGGTGGTGTGGGTCGAGGGGGAACTGTCGAACCTTGCTCAGCCCGCGTCGGGCCATTGGTATTTCTCGCTCAAGGACCGCGAGGCTCAGGTGCGCTGCGCGATGTTCCGCACGCGCAATGCCGGGGTCGCATTCGCGCCGAAGGCCGGCCAACAGGTGCTGGCGCGCGGGCGCGTCAGCCTGTACGAGCCGCGCGGGGATTACCAGCTGATCGTCGAGCATCTCGAGGAGGCCGGCATTGGCGCATTGCAGCGCGAGTTCGAGCGGCTCAAGGCAAAGCTCGCGGCTGAGGGGCTGTTTGCGCGGGAGATCAAGCGTGCCCTGCCGCGCTTTCCGCGGCGTATCGGCGTCGTCACGTCGCCGACCGGCGCGGCCATCCGGGACGTGCTCAATATCCTCGAGCGCCGTTTCCCCCCGGCCGGGGTGCGGGTGTATCCCGTGCCGGTGCAGGGTGCGGCGGCGGCGCCGGCAATCGTGGAGGCCCTGGCGCTCGCCTCCGCGCGAGCCGACTGCGATGTGCTGATCCTGGCGCGCGGTGGCGGCTCGCTCGAGGACCTCTGGGCCTTCAACGACGAGCGGGTTGCGCGCGCCATCCGCGCCTGCTCGCTTCCGGTGGTCAGCGGCGTAGGCCACGAAATCGATTTCACGATTGCCGATTTCGCCGCGGATGCTCGCGCGCCGACCCCGTCGGGCGCCGCGGAGATGGTCGCGCCTGACCGCGCCGCGCTGCTCGAGGCGCTCGCCCGCACCGGGGCACGCATCGCCGCCGGGATGCGGCGCGAGGTGCGCGCGACGGTGAGCCGCTTTGATTCTGCGCGCGCGCGGCTGAGGCTGGCGCACCCTGGATTGCGGTTGACCCATCAAGGGCAGCGCCTCGACGATCTGGAGTTGCGGCTCGCGGCCGCCATGCGCGGCAGCCTGCAGGGCGCGCAGCACCGCGTCGCGCGGATGGAGGCGCGGCTGCAGCCGCACTCGCCGCAGCGCCTCGCCGGCGATCTACACGTCCGCATCGAGCGGTTGATTTCGCGGCTGAACCACGCGATGGACGGTGAGCTGTCGCGGCTGACGCACCGGCTGAATCTGGCGCATCGCACGCTGCAGACCGCAAGTCCGCTCGCGACTCTGGCCCGCGGTTTCGCCATCGTGACGCGGGCCGACGGTTCGCTCGTGACAGATGCCGCAGCAGTCTCTCCCGGCGAGGAGATCGACACGCGCCTCGCCAGCGGAGGCTTGCGCTCGCGCGTCATTGCCGCGATGCGCCCTCGGAGCGACTCCGGTTCCAAGACCTGACGGCATGTCGAGCGATATGCATTTTATGCGGCTGGCGCTGCAGCAGGCCGAACGGGCCGGGCGGGCCGCGGAGGTGCCGGTGGGAGCGGTGCTGGTGCGCGACGAAGTGGTCGTCGCGCAAGGCGCCAACTGTCCGATCGGCGCGTGCGATCCGACGGCGCACGCGGAAATCATCGCGCTGCGCGCCGGCGCTCAGGCGCTCGGCACGTATCGGCTGAGCGGCACCACGTTGTATGTCACCCTCGAGCCGTGCGCGATGTGCGCGGCGGCGATCGTGCACGCCCGGGTGCGCCGGCTCGTGTTCGGCGCGTGGGATCCGCGCGCGGGAGCGGCCGGGAGCATTGTCAATCTGTTCGCTCTGCCGGCGCTGAACCATCGCGTCGACACGTTCGGGGGCGTGCTCATGGAGGAATGCTCAGCGTTGCTCAAGAGTTTTTTCGACGCGCGCCGCCCCTGAGCGCCGCCGTCGCGAGCGGGACGTCCCGCGCGGATCAGCTGCCGGATACGACGGGCGGCTGTCCGGCGGGCTTGGTGTCGGCGGTCTCGATGATGCGCCGGTCGGCGGGTTGCCACTCGAGCAGGTGCAGGAACTCCCGCACGCGCGCGACGTACATGACCGGCTGCCAGCCCTGGGCGTAACCGTACTCGGCTTGCGTGTACCAGCGCCGCTCGGTGAGCAGCGGCAGCACGTGACTGACCTGCTTCCACGAATCCGGGTTCTTGCCGAGCCGCTGCGCGAGAACGCGAGCGTCTTCGACGTGTCCGAAACCAACATTGTAGGAGGCTACCGCGAACCAGATCCGATCGGGCTCGGGGATGTGGTCGGGCCACATCTTGAGCACTTGCGCGAAGTAGCGCGCTCCGGCGAAGATGCTCGCCTTGGCGTTGTCGCGATTGGCGACGCCCATCTCCTGCGCCGTGTCGGAAGTCAGCATCATGACCCCTTTGGCTCCGGCTGGCGAGGTCGCCTTGGGATTCCACCGCGACTCCTGAAATCCCATCGCCGCGAGCAGCCGCCAATCGAGGTGATAGCGCGCGGCGGCCTCCCGGAACCAGGGCGCGTAGCGCGGCAGGCGCTGGACGAAATCGACCTCGAACAGGTGCGGCTGCCTGATGTGTACCGAGGTCGCGTTCCCCGAATCCTCGTGCATGAGCTTGTGCAGCTGCCCCGATCGGCGCAGCGAGTCGAAGAAGTCATTGACCACACGCAGCAGCTCGGGCGCATCCCGGCGCACGATCCACTGTACGGGACGTCGCTGAGGCAGCGCGAATGCGACGCGGACATCCGGGTACAAGTAATGCTCGTAACCGTACGCCCGCGCGTCCGCGACGGCATATCCGACCCGCCCGCTCGCGACGTCCTGCAGGGGCGAATCCTCGCCTGTCGTGCCTTCCCATTGCAGGAAGGGGGCGACCAGCTGCAGCTTCCGGAGGAGGTCCACCTGCGGGCTGTCGGCCCGGACCACGAGCTTCACGTATTGCAGCTGCGGTAGTCCGGTGGGAGCCGGCTCGCCCCGGCGGTAGATCACCAGCTGGGGAATCTGCGCGTAGGGGGCGGCGGGGACACCGGCCCGCTGCCAGGCGGCATCCGCAGTGATCTGGGCTGCCGCGATATCGGCTCGGCCCGACGCTATCGCGGCCTGCATGGCCGCCTGGTTCGGTACCGCAAAGATCTTCAGGCGGACACCGAGCTCATCGGCGAACTTGCGCGCCAAGTCGTAGTCGAGGCCCGTGGGTCCCTGCGGCCCGATGTAGTAGCAGGTGGGCAGATTGAGCGTGACGACCCGCAGCTCGCCCTGTGCACGAATCCGGTCCAGGAGCGTGTGAGTGTTCGAGCGTTGCACGAGCATCGCCATAGCCGTTACGGCCGCGATCGTCCCGAGCCGATAGGCGGTACGTCCAAGGCGTGTGTTCATCCGTCTTCGCGCCAAGGCCGCGCTCCAGGAAGGCAAAAAACCTCAGCTATAGTACCATCGCCGATCCGGAGAGGTACCGAAGCGGTCATAACGGCGCCGACTCGAAATCGGATGGTCGGGTAAAACCGGCACGTGGGTTCGAATCCCACCCTCTCCGCCAGCCTAAATATCCTTTAGAATCAATAGAGTGTGGTTCGAACCCCTCGTCCATGGAAGAGCGGGTTCGACACTATCGCCAGGGGCGATTGTGGCCGGCCGCGGGCTGGCTGCGGCGCGCCGAGGCTCAGGAGGAGCCGAGCAATGCCACCCGCTCCGCCACACAGAATATCCTTTAGAATCAAGCGTCTAGAATTTCCCTCGGCGATCGGCCGGCGATCAGGTCTCACTGCGGCGGGCCATGGGCCATGGGCCACCGGACGGCGACACATCGGTCGTTCGGTGGCCACAATCGCGACTTACGGGCGCTACCTTAAGCCAGAGAATCCCGGTGCGGGTCTAGGCGGGCCGCTGCGGGTCCCAAGGGGGCGGCGGCTTCTGATAGGGCTCGGTCGAGTCGCCCGCCTCAACGAGCGGCTCCAGGACCCTCCATCGGCGCTCACATTCGGGCTCCGATGCTCCGTTCAAGAATTCGCTTCCTCGTCTCGCGTCGCTCCGTCAGCCACCGTGTCCCAGCGTCCCGCGGCCGCCGCGAGTTCGATTCGGGACTCGGCCTTACCGTAACCGCTGGCTCGGAAACCGCGCATTGGCCGCTCGCTGCGCGGCTCAACCGTGGAGTTCGCCGGCTGACCGAGGACGGCGCCGGCCCGGGGCTCGCTCAACCGAGCGGCTTGCTTGCGTTCAGGTACAGCATGCGATCGGTGCTGATTCCCTTGGGGTCTTCCACTATCGGCCGCATGCTCCGCTCGAAAAGCTGTCGCTCTTCGGCGCTGAAGTGCTCGGCCATAATGGCCGCCAGGGGCGGCGCGAGTGGATGCGGGGAGCTGTTGACG
>JAJZZR010000411.1 GCA_021797465.1 Pseudomonadota bacterium
ACCACAATCAGAACTTGGCTCTCACGCCGAGCGAGAGTGAGCGTCCGTACTCGACCAAATTCAAGGTCTGATTGGGGAAGCGTCCGTACGTATGGTAAATCGAGTTCAGCAGGTTGCTGGCGGTAAAGTACACGTTGAGGTACTTGTCGACCTGATAGTTCATCGAGTAGTCCAGCTGCGTATACGGCGCCTGATACACCGGTTCGTTACCGAATGCCCCGCCGCTCTGCTCCTGACCCAAGAATAACAGCAGCTTCGCCTGCCAGTTCACTGTAACCCGCGCCTGCCACTTTCCATGCTGGTAGAACAGCGTTCCATTCGCCGAGCTACCCACACCCGGGAGCGCGAACTGATTCGAGTTCAAATCATAATTATTGAAGTTAGAATTTGTATGCATCCAGGTGCCGTTGATCATGACCCCGAAGCCGTATGGAAGCATCTGCTGCCAGGTCGCCGCCACGCCGGTCACGTCAGTCGATAGCTTGTTCGTGTAGGTCGTCTCCGCGAACACCATCGGCTTGCCGCAGTTCGGATCGGTGAACACCACCGAACCTCCAGAGCTGTATGTGCATGGCGCCGGATCGTTGAACGGCAGCGTCACGTTCGACACGCTTGAGGTCGGGAAGTTGGACACCTGCTTGTAAAAGGGGTGTATCTCCGCGTAGTCCCCATGCTTGTAAAACCAGGTCACCCGGAAATCATAGTTATTGGAAATGTACGGTAGCAGCCCCGGATTGTTTCCGCTTGCCGTCAGCGCATTCACGCGTCCGCCGTAGCTCGCATTCGGGATCAGCAGGCCGTTCGCCGGCGCGGACTCGGTGCGCGAGAAGTCGAAGGCGGTCTCGAGGTCGTGCGTTGGCCACAGTGCCAGGTCCAGCGCCGGAAGGAAGTAACCATACGACTTCGTCACCTGCGTCCATTCCGGATTGCTCAGCTTGAAACTGTACCCCGTCGGATCGCCCGCCCCCAGCCAGTGCACAGCGGTGACCTGAGCATTGAGCCCGGCGATGACCTCATCGGTACGTTGGTAGCGCATTCCGAGCCGCGTCATCAACTTCATGCCATGAACCCTGAAATTGCGGCTGATCTGCACGAACGGCGAGTAATTCATGCGTGACACATGCTGCACCGAAGTCGGACTGAGCGCCTCCGGCGGAATGTAGCCGCCCGTATAGGCGGGATAACCGTCCGCTACTGAAATCGCATTCTGACTCGGATCAACTGGCTGGTGAATTAGGTAGTTGAGCAGGGAATACGGATCGTACATGACAATCGTGCCCGGCAGATTGCCGGCGCCACTGAACCCCGGCATCCAATTACTACCGACACCTGTAGTCGAGAAAAGCGACTGCGGCAACGTCACTCCGTTCCCGACGCCATTCCCCGAAGCTGGGCCATAACCGGACCAGAGTTCCCAGTAATTATTCGTGAAGGTGTCGAACTCCTTGGTGTTCCAGCTGTCATCGAGGAACTGCGCCCCAAACGTCACCTTCGTGCTGTTACCGGGTTCCCAGGTGGCGCGGAGGGTCGCCTCGTTGATCTGGTCGGTATTCTGCTGCGTCTGCAGCGGGAACACGTGCGAGCCGATGATGAAGGGATTCAAGCCATTGTAGTTCGGCGACGCAACCGCGCTCGAGCCCGAGGCGACCGCATTGGGTCCATAGGCGCTCCAGTACGGCAGCACACTGCCGCTCTGATTCAACACCAGGCCACCGGTATAGTTATTTGTCGTGTCGCCGAAGCCCACGTCTCCGCCAACACCGGTATATGTACCGTTCGGATTGAACTGCGACTTGGACTGATCGGCGTCGACTTCCACGGTCCAGTCTTCGTTCACGTTCCACAGGACGTTGAGTCCGGCGGTGTTCGTAACGATGTACTGATCGTTGGCGTCGCCGTTTAGATCTGTCGGACCGGTGTAGGTAAAATCCGAAATCGTACCGTTGGGGTCCAGTACAGCGTTGTTGAAGCCGCCGAACCATGTGCTGCGCGCCCATTCCCTGTTCGACTGATCCCACGACGAGTAGTTGTCGTCGAGGGTTACCATCACCGATTTCGTCGGGTGCCACTGCAAGGCAATTCGCCCGTCCTTGCTGCGCGTGTTGACGCGCTCCAGCCACATGTTCATTTCCTGCGGATACCAGACCGGCACATTTGCGTCGCCGCTCGCCCCCGGCCCCACGCTCGCGCAGCCGGTGCTGCCGAATGCAGTAGTGTAGTTGGCGGCCAGGTCGGCGCAGGCGAAACCGCCGGCCGCGATCCCCTTCCAGCCCACGATATCCTGGTGATGAAGGAGTGTGTGATAATCCGTGTAGTCGCCGTCTATGAGGATACCGAACTTGTTGTGGTCGAATGTATCGCTGAACAGCGCGCCGACCGCAGGCCGCATGCCTCCGTCCATGGCGTAATCGGTCTCGCCGACATTGACTCCGACGTGCAGACCGGGATTATCGAACGGGGTGAGCATCTTGACGTTGATGACCGAGCCGATGTTGCCCGACGAGAGGGCCATGTCCGGGGTCTTCAGCACGTCGATCTGCCCGACGTACATTGCGCCGATGCCGGAGAAGTTGAACGTCTGTCCGTTTCCGGAGGCGATCTGCCGGCCATTCACCAGCACTGTGTCGAACGACCCGCCGAAGCCGTTGACGTTGACGCCTTCCGGCAGGCCCGTGGCCACTGTCGCGCCTTCGGCCGCTGAGGACAGGTAGCCGCGATTGACCGTGACGCCCGGCAGGTGCGCGAGGGCGCCGCCCACCGAGGAATCCGGGAACTGACCGATGCTCTCGGCCGAGATCGCATCGACCACGCCGATCGACTCCCGTTTGATCGCGAGTGATCGCAGCAGAGAGCCGCGCATGCCGGTGACGACGATCGGCGCCAGCGCAGTGGCCGACGACTGTCCCTTCGCGCTTGGGGCCGCGATGATCGACGACGGCTGCGCCGTGTTTTGGGCATAGAGCCCCGCGCCGTTGCGCGGCAGCATGTCCCGCGAGGCCATCGGCGTCGCTTTGAAGCCACGCCATTTGCCCTTGCTCGCCTTGCCCGGCACCGCCGGCTGATCCGAGGTCTTGCGGGCGGGGGCGTTGTGGGCCTGCGCCACGCCGACACCGAAAGTAAGCGACCCCAGCGCCAGCCCCGAGATGCCGATCCTGGCATAGGCCGTGCCGCCGGGTCCGTTCAGTCCGACCTTCCTCTTGAACGCGCTTTTCGCTCCGTTGCGCACTGTCTTCCGGCTCATGAATTGAATACCCCTCGCATGTCTTGATTCACAATTGACAATTGCGTAGGCGCGCGACCCGCCTACACGCGCTTCAGCAGCGCATTGAGAACAACCGACTACTCGAATTGATGCAACGGCACCTCGCAGCCGCTGACACTCCGGGCGCATAGCGTGCCGGTTTTCCGGCGCGGTCGCGTCCACGGGAGGGTTGGCCCGCAATCCACGTGCACTTCACCCCCGCTCCTCATAGCTCAATCCGGTCGAGCGCCGGCTCGCTTCGCGCGCCGTACGGCGGATTCGCCGCACGACCGATCCGAGCATCGCGGCGCTCGATCAGGCCATTTGCGGGCAATTCCCGGCCAATAACCGCGATTCCACGTTCGTCGCAGACATCAGAACGTTCGCCCGACTTCGTAAGAGGACCAAGCGGCGCGGCCGGCCGACTGTTGACGCAATACATCGAGAACGCTCGACCTTGCGGACCAACCGGGTGATCATGGCCCGCATGCTGCGCTGTCACAAACCGCTCGCCCTCAGCCGGATCGAGGCCCGCGCACTGGCCTCCAGTGGCGCTCGCGAGTAGACGCTGCCGAGCAATTGAACAGCCGGTTGCACGCGAACCTCGGAAGGATCCTGCGGCTTTCGCACCCATTAGGATAAGAGTCACCTTCTACCGTGGTCACCATCCGAGCCCAGGTCCGCCAACAGAGTCTGTATCGAAACCTTGAACGCTTGGACGCCCCATGGCCTCGATTCGCTAACTATGATACCGGTACCTTACGACGAGCCGAACATAGAGCATATTTTTTTTTGCGTCAACTCCAAGTCTCACTTGTATTGTCAGATCTCGACAGGATCCGACGGCGAGGGATTGTCCTGCTCGCAGTCCCGGACGCGGGATCGGCGAACGTTCGGCTCGCGGCTTCTGAGGCCGCCGCGGCCCAACAGACCCACCTGACTACGATAGTTGGTCGGTTTACCCCGAATTATCAGAATTCTGTACTCAGACAAATATAGTGAACACCTCCAATGCTGTCAAGGAATGCGAATGCGCCGGCGCGTGACGTGAACGGGAAACCATTGGCTCAGGCTTGCCTGGCCGCGGTGATCGATGCGGGCTGGCCCGCGGTGTCGGCGCGCGGCAACCGGCTTCGAACCCGGCGTGCCGCTGCGGGCCAATCGATCATGCCGAATCGAGGCAGCGCACAGATCACGCTGATGCTCGAGATCCCGCCCGTGTGGCGACTCGGGTCGACCTCACGAGGGTCCTTCGCACCCACGGCGGGGCACGACGCGGCGATCATCCGGGCATACAGCCGCCACCCGAAGCGCGCCGGCGAACGGCTGGAGCAGATGACCCTGCGGAGGCAATCGGCCTGCTGTTGGGGGCCCGATCGTACCGCGGCCGCGTCAGCGACCCCGGATAGCCGCTTCGAGCGGCGCGCACTTCGAAAGCTCCGGCTGTGCCGGGGATGGTCACTACACAACGAGCAGCCTGACACCCGTGCGAACCGCACGGGCATCAGCCGTCACTCGCTTCAGAACCGCTCGGCAAACGCCTTGAACGAGTGCGGCGCGAGCCGTATCAGGAAACTCGTCTCCTTGCGCTGATCCGGCAGCGGGCTCGGCGTCACGGCGCGGGACGGCAGGAC
>JAJZZR010000042.1 GCA_021797465.1 Pseudomonadota bacterium
GGCAGACGCCCGCCCCGCGCGGAATGGCCCAATAACGCGCGTATCGCGCTGCAATTCGTGCTCAACTTCGAGGAAGGCGCGGAAAATTGCGTGCTGCATGGCGATTCCACCTCGGAAGTGTTCCTTTCGGAGTTGATCAATACCGCCGCATTCCCCATGCGCCATATGAGCATCGAGTCGCTCTTCGAGTATGGCTCAAGGGCGGGACTGTGGCGGGTGCTTCGCACCTTCGAGCGCTACCGGCAGCCCCTGACGATCTTTGCGGTCGCAGAAGCAGTTCGCCGCCATCCGGATGCTGCGGCGGCATTCAAAGAGTTGGGCCACGAGGTCGCCTGCCATGGATTGAGGTGGATCAGCTACCAGCAGATGGATGAAGAAACAGAGCGCCGTCACATCGCAGAAGCCATACACATCATGCGGCAAACTTTTGGCACAACGCCGCTCGGCTGGTACACAGGAAGAGACAGTCCGAATACGCGCCGCCTGGTCGTGGAGCATGGGGGAGTGCTCTACGACTCTGATTCCTATGCCGATGATCTGCCTTACTGGACCATGGTTGCGGCTAGCGCCGATCGCGAGGCGGTGCCCCACTTGGTGATTCCTTACGCACTCGACACAAACGATATGCGCTTTGTCACAGCCCAGGGCTTCAATTGCGGCACTCAGTTCTTCGATTATTTGAAGTCGGCGTTCGATGTGCTTTATAGCGAAGCCGACCCGGACGGTCTGGATTCGGCGAAGATGCTCTCGGTTGGCCTGCACTGCCGCCTCATTGGACGGCCTGGTCGGATCGGAGCCCTCGAGCGCTTTCTCGACCATGCGCTGCAGCATGACGACGTATGGGTCTGCCGCCGCATCGATATCGCACGCCACTGGATCGAAAAGCACCCCCCCAAGGCGGCCCCGTGATCACCCTTGCCGCCTTGAATGCCCTGCCGCAAGAGGAGTTCATTCACACGCTCGGCGACGTATTCGAACATTCACCGTGGGTCGCGGCATGCGCCTTTCGTTCCCGTCCGTTCCACTCCCGACTTCAACTGCTCGACGTGATGCGCACGGTGGTGGCTGAGGCGGGGCTCGAGACGCAACTTTCCCTGATCCGCGCCCATCCACAACTTCGCGCGCGCCCGGACGGTGGGATGAGCGCCTCGTCAGCAAGCGAGCAGCGTTCCGCCGGCCTCGCCGGAAGCAGCGTTCGCCACGCCGAACAGCTCGAGCAGCTCAATGCCGCCTATACAGCCCGGTTCGCGTTTCCCTTCGTGCTCGCGGTGCGCGGGCATACGCCTGCCTCAATTCTCGCCGCCATGGAAGCCCGGCTTGCGAACGACAAGGCACAGGAGCGCGAGACGTGCCTGCGTGAAATCGGCAGAATTGCCGCATATCGCCTTCACGAGCGAGTCTCAAGCCCGATCTCCGCGGAGGTCATAGCAATGCTCGGGAAACTGTCTGACGACCCATTGGCTCCCACCGCACCCGCAAGCCCTTGCTGCGGCACAGCCACGGCGCCAGCGGACCTCGTTCGAGAGTGGATGCACCTCGCGGGGATGGCGGTCCACATGGGCGCCGGCGGGTACGTTGTGGGACGCACGAGCATCGCCCGCGAGAGTACCGCAGTCCTGATCGCCGGTCTGTATTACGACGCCGGGACACATGAGGCCGCCTGCGGCTGCAGGATGGATTCTTTGCTCGTCATCGCCGCCCTGCAGCAGCTCACGCAACAGCGGATCTCACCGGCATGTGATGTTGCCGTCATTGCCCGACCGCAGGGACCACGCGACCCTGACGCCGCCGGTCGACTCTATATTGACGAGTCTCCTTCCTATGTGACTTTGCGTCAACTCGACAAAACTGGTGCTGACAGCGAGGCGCACGAAGCACTGCTGACACTCCGGTCCGCCGGCGTCCCGGACTGCGGCTTAGTCTCCATGCGCTGGCCCGGACGGCACCGCGAATGGCGCACGGATTCTTTCCCCGACGCTGATACGCTCGAGTGGGCTTCGAGTCTCTGGATGCGACGCCTCCTCGATCCGCTGTCTGGCAGTGAACAGCAGGTCTTCACGCATGAATGAGTCCACTCACTTTGAGCGGCTGATCCGCGAATGCATCAATCTCGCGGACGAGCGACTCGGCGCCGCGGTTCAGTTCGCCACTGACGAGTTCTTCGGCAAGAAAGATCGTTTGCTGCGGCCGGAAGATCCCGAGTTCCGTCCTGGCGTCTATGACGACAATGGGAAGTGGATGGACGGGTGGGAGACCCGCAGACGGCGCGACGGCGGCCACGATTACTGCGTCATCAGGCTTGCCGGCCCTGGCGTGATCTCGCTCATTGAGATCGATACCCGATTCTTTACGGGGAATTACCCCCCTTGCGCCTCCGTGCAGGCATGCCGTACCTCGAGAACACCGGATGATCGCACACGCTGGTCCGAACTGATCGCGCCAACACCACTCGCGGGAGACCAGCGCTATTATCTCGACGTTCCGTCGGCGGACGTTTGGACACATCTGAAGCTCAATGTGTATCCCGACGGCGGCATCGCACGATTTCGCGCTTACGGGCGACTGAACGTGGATTGGTCACAGGCACCAGCAACCGAGCTCAGGGATCTCGCGGCAGCCCTCATGGGCGGGATGGCACTCGCTTGCAGCGATGAACACTATGGCTCCATGAGCAACCTGCTCCTCCCGGGCAGGGCCACCAGCATGGCCCAGGGATGGGAAACGCGCCGCAGGCGCGCGCCCGGCTCCGACTGGGTACTCCTTCGGCTGGGCCATGCCGGCCGCATCGAACGCGTGGAGATCGATACCGCCTTCTTCCGCGGCAACTACCCCGCGCAGATTTCCATTCACGCCGCGCTGGTCGCTGTGGATGTAGAGCGGGATCTCGTCTCCGCGTGCCAGTTCTGGCCATTGCTGCTCGAGCCCCAGTCTCTGCAGGCCGACCGCGTGCATGTCTTCGAAGATCAACTGCACGAACTCGGCGCGGTTTCCCACGTACGCGTCAACATTCATCCAGATGGCGGATTGAGCCGAATACGGCTTCTAGGCCGGCCGGAGCTCCCATGATGACTCACATCACCGTGAACGCGTCGGCATTGACCGCCACTGCCTTCGCTCCGTTTGGCGATGTCATAGAAGCCACCAGACGGCCCTCCACCAGCATCAACCGTGGTACCAGCGAGCGGTTCGCGGATCTGGCAAGGCTCGATGTTCTCGAGGCTGGCGGCAGACCCATCCTGAGCATCATTCAGTCCTCACCGACGCCGCTGCCGTTGCGCGTCCGCATGCTTGAGCGCCACCCGCTCTCGAGCCAGGCCTTCATCCCTCTCGACGGACGCCCGTTCCTGGTTGTGGTCGCGTACGATGGCGCTGACGGACTATCAACCCGCATTCGCGCCTTCCTTGCCAGCGGCACTCAGGGCGTCAACTATAGGCGCAATACTTGGCACCATCCCCTCATTGCTCTCGAGACCACCTCTCGCTTCCTGGCCGTGGAGCGGGCCGGGACGGGGCGGAACTGCGAGAAAGTGCAACTCACGGGCGAGTCCGTGTACGTGGCGGTACCCTGAGCCGGCGCCCGCGCGCTGTGCCCTCATGGAGCTGTATCTGCAGCCGTGCGCGACCCATGCCATATTGCGCAGCAAGGGCCGCACTCAAGTTTGCTCGTGGCGCCACTTCGGGACAAGTACGCAACGTAGCATGCTCTTCCTTCCACGCCTTATTGTGAAGGATGCCGTCTGACACAATGCTTCAGACACTTCTCTTACCGTGGCACATACCGGCCGCACCAATAGGATCGCATCATGGCGCGCTCCCATGCAGCACTCGAGACCAGGAAACGCGTCTTGGTTGAAACCAAGGGTCTCGCTCAGGTTACGCCGGACGAATCGTACGGCAAGCCCTCACATCTCTTCGGTCTGTGGATGGCCGTTAACGTTGAGTTTGCGACGATTACAACGGGAGCGATCGCAACAGGGGTCTTTGGACTTTCCGTATTGGATGCGGTTCTCGCAATCATCAGCGCCAATATCGTCGGCTGCCTGCTCCTAGGCCTATTCTCCACTTATGGCGTCCACTACGGCCAGCCCATGATGATCACTTGTGAGCGCTGGTTCGGGCGGTTTGGCAATCGCGTTCTGTCGTTTCTGACGTTTTTAAACGGCTTCTCCTGGTTCGCGATCAACACCGTAATAGGCTCGTATTTTATCGAGCACGCTCTCGGCGTGCGCCTGGTCGCCAGCATTGCAGGCCTGACGGTCATCCAGGTGGTGATCGCCATCATTGGCCACAAGTTCATCATCAAGGCCGAGAGGCTATTCTTTTGGTTTCTAAGTGCCGTTTTTGCGGTCCTAACGGTAATGACTCTTTTACACATATCCCAGCTTCCCGCAGCTGATCCTGCCAAACTTGCCGCTGTAGGCGGTCGCTCTGGCGCCATGTTACTGACCGTCTCCATCATGCTGTCCTGGCTGGGAGGGTGGATTCTCTTTTCAGGAGATTACTCGCGCTATATGCGTTATCAGGCAAACCGCGCCGCCGTCAAGAATCGCGTATTCTGGAACTCGTCCCTCGGATGCTTCAGCTCATCTACCTGGCTCGAAGTGCTCGGCGCAATTATTGGCGGGACCGTCGCACTGAAGACGCCGGCCGACTTATTCACTCCCTGGCTTCCCACATGGTTCCGTGCACCACTGATTCTCGCTATAGTGGTTGGCACCATTAGCCCCAACGTGCTGAACATATACTCGGCCAGTCTTTCGGCTCTTGCTTCGGGCATCCGTATGAAGCAATGGCAAGCGGCACTACTCACGGGCGGCGTCGGCGTACTGATCGCAATGATTACCTACCGCAACTTCTATCAAAATTACGAATTAC
>JAJZZR010000083.1 GCA_021797465.1 Pseudomonadota bacterium
GTGACGCTGATCATCACGATCAAGAAGGTCGAGGACAGCTTCAATTTCCTCTGGCGCGTGCAGAAGCCGCGCAGTCTGGCCCGCCGCGTCACCGAGTATCTGACGCTGCTGGTCGCCGGTCCGATCCTTCTGGTGATGTTCATCGGGCTGTCGCACCGCGCGATCGAGAGCGCGCCGTTTCGCGATCTGAGACACCTGCCGCTGCTCGATATCCTGACGACGGCGGGGATCAAGCTCGCGCCCTACGTGATGGTTATCGTGTTCTTCACCGGCCTCTATATTCTGGTGCCGAACACTCGGGTGCGAATGCGTCCGGCGCTGATCGGCGCGGTGGTCGCCGGTATCCTCTGGGCGGCGGTCGGGCACATGTTCACGGCCTTCGTGGTGCACTCGCCGCGCCTGGCGATCGTCTACGCCGGTTTCGCATTCATCGTGGCGGCCCTGCTCTGGACGTACTCCGGATGGCTCATCCTGCTCGCGGGTGCGCTGCTTTCCTTCTATGTTCAGAACCCGGCCTACTTGCGCCTCGGGCTGCAGGCGCTGGAACTCTCGGGCGCCGAGGTCGAGCAGCTCTCGCTGCAGGTGATGTACTTGGTGGGACGCGCATATCTCACGGGCGAGCGGCGTTGGCGTCTGAACAGTCTGGCGGCCGAGCTCGGTTTGCCGTCCATTGCCGTGGCGGAAACGGTATTGCCCTTGGAGCGCGCCGGGATCCTGCTGGTGACCGACGAGGACGAGCTGGTGCCGGCGCGCGACCTGGGGCGCATCTCGGTCGCAGAGGTATTGGAGGTCGCCCGCAATCGGCAGACAGGCGATTTCAATCCACGCGTGGTACCGATTGTCTCGGTGGACCGTCTGCTCGAGGCGATCGACGAGGCGCGTCGCAGCCGCTGCGGTGACCTTACGCTGCGCGACCTGGTTGAGGAGCCGCCCCGGGCGACCCTGGTGTTGGCCTCCGGCAACGGTCCGTGAGGCGCGACGCCTAGATCGTCTCCGTGCCCGCTTCGGTGCCGACGAGGAGCAGGTCGGCCGGCCGCAGCGCAAACAGTCCCACGGTGACCACGCCCGTGATGGCATCGAGCTCGCGCTCGAGCGCCGGGGGATCGCCCATCGCGAGTCCCTGAACGTCGATAATGTGATTGCCGTTATCGGTCACGAAGCCGCGGCGCCACACCGCACGGCCGCCCCGCGCCTCGATCGCGCGAGTGACCAGCGTGCGACCCATCGGAATGACCTCGATCGGCAGGGGGAACGCACCGAGAGTGCCGGCCAGCTTGCCGTCGTCGATGATGCACACGAAGCGCTTGGCGGCGGCTGCGACGATCTTCTCGCGCGTGAGCGCGCCGCCACCGCCCTTGATCAAGTGCCGGGCTCGAGTGGCTTGGTCGGCCCCGTCGATGTACAGATCTAGCGTGCCGACCTCGTTGAGGTCGAGCACCTCGATGCCGGCGGCGCGCAGCAGGGCGCTGGTCGCCTCGGAGCTGGACACAGCCGCCCGGATCAACCCGGGCCGCGTGGCGAGCGCCGCGATGAAGTACCCCACTGTCGAGCCGGTTCCCACGCCGAGCACGCTGTCCGACTCGACGTAGCGCAGCGCGGCTTGCGCGCAGCGCCGCTTCTTGGCGTGGACCTCGTCCTGAGTC
Source organism: Pseudomonadota bacterium (assembly GCA_021797465.1). Taxonomy (GTDB): domain Bacteria; phylum Pseudomonadota; class Gammaproteobacteria; order Steroidobacterales; family Steroidobacteraceae; genus 13-2-20CM-66-19. Next base: position 1,644 of record JAJZZR010000083.1, read on the forward strand.
GAACCGGTTGTGGACTGTGTCACGGATTTTTCCGGGGCTGGAAATGAATGTGCCCGCTTGCGCGGGCACGAGGGCATCGAACTTTGCTTCACCCGGCGGCCGCCGAAGCGGCCGCCGAGCGAAAGGCCTCACTTCTTCTTCGCAGCTTTCTTCTTCGCGGCCTTCTTCTTTGCCTTCGCCATGTTGGCTCTCCAATTGTCGGGTTAGTCCGAGGGCCGAGTATATACATGCGAGGCAAAAATACAAGCAAGTCTTAAGAGGATGTGGTAGCGGCATGGAGAAGCGCGGGGACGGTCAATCGTTCCGCCGTGCATGCATCGGCGGGCCGGGTGCGGTCATCCCGTCCGCCCGCGACTCACGTTACGTCGCGACTCGCGCCGGTACCCGCTCGCCACGCATGACGCGCTCGCGTTGTCACGGTGCGTAGCGGATGCGGGTGCAACGGATGACCCCGCGCTCGGTGATCACCATGTCGAGCGGTACATCGTGCGCGGCGCGCACGATGTACTCGCGCTGCTGCAGCGCATAGGCGAGCCCGACGAGCAGGGGTCTGGATTCCACGGCGCGTGTGCGGCAAAACGCCAGTGCGCGGTCGTAGTAGCCCCCGCCCATGCCGAGCCGGGTGCCGCGGCGGTCGAAGCCGACGAGGGGCAGGAAGATGATGTGCAACGCGCGCGCGTCAGGCAGCGCCGGCCCGTGCGGCTCGGCGATGCCGAATCGATTGTGGCGCATGCGCGCGCTGATCTGCGCGAACAGCATGGATCGTGCCAAACCACTCGTGTCGATGCGCGGCAAGTAGACGCGGCAGCCCCGCCGGCGCGCCACCGCGATCAACTCCGAGGTATCAATCTCCTCGGGCAGAGCGGCGTATAGCCCGATGCGCCATCCTCGGCGCAAGCGCAGTACGCGTGCGGCACTGAGCGCGACGCGGCGCGCGGCGCGCGCGCGCTGCGAATCAGGAACGCTGCGGCGCGCCTGGCGCAGCACGGTCCGCAAGGACTCGCGGGCGTGCTCCGCAGTGCAATCAGGGAGCGTCACCCGCCTGTGCCGGTGTGGGCCGTTGCTCTCGAACCGGAGCAACAAGGTGGGACGAGCTGCAGCAGGTAAGGCTTTCCGCTCGGGGCGGACTTGCTCAATTCTGCCGGCAAGCCCAGAAGTCCCATGGGTGTTTCAATTAGGGTCCGAGGTAACCCGACCCGCGTATCGAGCACCGCAGGCGACGCTCGGCTCACTCTACACCAAACCCGGCCGGGACGCAGGCTCGGTGCGACTCACAGCTCGAGCGGCTGGGTGTGTCCGAGCGCGCTTTCGACGCGCTCGCGCAACGCGCGCACCTTGTCGCCGGCCTCGACAGTGGCCCGGTTGCCGCGCGTGCGCAGCTGCAGCAGTTCGTTGGCCATATTGAGCGCGACCATGACCGCAACGCGATCGAGTCCGACCACCTTGCCGCTGTCGCGCACCTCGCGCATGCGCGTATTAAGGTATTCGGCCGCATCGAGCAGCGCCGGCCGCTCATCGTGGGGGCAGGCGACCATGTAATCACGGTCGAGGATGCGTACGTTGACGCGGGCCGGGTCCTGGCTCATGCGGTGTGCTCCAGAGCCTTCAACCGTCCGATCATGGCTTCGACGCGTGCGCGCACCTGCTCGTTCTTCTGCAGCAGCGAGGCGCGCTCGTTGGCGAGCGACTCGTGGCGCTGCTTGAGCGCGCGGTTCTCATCACGCAGGCTGTCGACCATACCGAGCAGCTCCTCGACCCGCCGCGTCAGGCGGGCAAGCTCGGCATCGAGCGACGAGGGTGCGGGGGCGGTCATGCTGGCGTGACTATAGAGCGGGGCTCTTGGCGTGGTCAATCAGTGCGCGAAGGCCGAGGCGCGCCGGCCGGACGCATCCCTCCGCGCGCACATGCTGCATAATGGCGGGCAATGCTCCCAGGAAACTACGCGGAGATTCAAAGTGCTCTCACCGAGGAGCACTCGCTGGCCGATGCCGCCGAAGCGCACGGCACGCTCGCCGGCTCTCTGTGCTCGGTGTCCGAGTACCGATTCGAGGATTGGCTGTGCGACATCCTGCCGGAGGGCAAGGCCCGCCCCCCCAGCGCCGCGCTCCTGCGCGACCTGTATCGGAGCACCTCGGATGCGCTGTTCGCCCCGGACATGGGCTTCGATCTGCTGCTGCCGGAGGATGATCAGTCGATCATCGAGCGTGCCGGCGCGCTTGGCCTGTGGTGTCAGGGATTCCTGTACGGCCTGGGTCTGGGTGTGCTGCGTGATACGTCGCGCATGCCCGATGAGCTGAGCGCAATCGTCGAGGACATTACCGAGATCGGACGCGCGTCGGTCGACACGAGCCAGAGCGAAGAGTCGAATGAGGCGGCGTATGCCGAGCTCGTGGAGTTCCTGCGCGTCAGTGTCCAGGTGGTGTTCGAGGAGCTGGCGCCGATGCGCGAGACGTCGGCCTCATCCCCCTCACCGGGAGCACCGTTCCATTGAAATCCGTTAAGGCCGCAGAAGAGTTCACCCGCCGCCGCAGTGCGCTGATGCGCCTCATGGGGCGCGATGCCATCGCCATCGTGCCCTCCGCGCCGGTGCGCACGCGCAATAATGATGTCGACTATCCCTATCGCCAGGACAGCGACTTTTACTATTTGACGGGCTTCGGCGAACCGGAATCGGTGGCGGTGCTGATCCCGGGACGTGAGCAGGCCGAGTACATCCTGTTCGTGCGCGAGCGCGATCCGACTCGGGAGATTTGGGATGGACGGCGGGCCGGTCCGGCCGGCGCGCGGCGCATCCACGGCGCCGACGACGCCTTCCCGATCGCCGACATTGACGAGATCCTGCCGGGGCTGATGGAGAACCGCGCCAAGGTCTTCTACGCCATGGGCATGTACCCGCAATTCGATCAGCGCGTGGTCGGCTGGGTGAACGGTTTGCGCACCCAAGCGCGCAATGGCGGCCATCCCCCTCAGGAAATCGTGGCACTCGACCAGGTGCTGCACGAGCTGCGGCTGATCAAGTCGCGTACCGAGCTAGAGCTGATGCGCTCCGCGGCACGCATCGGCGCGCTGGCCCACGTGCGCGCCATGCGCGTCTGCCGCCCCGGCCGCATGGAATTCGAGCTGATGGCCGATATCGTGCACGAGTTCCGGCGCCACGGCGCCGACACGTCGTATCAGCCGATCGTCGGCGGGGGCGCCAATAGCTGCATCCTGCATTA
>JAJZZR010000350.1 GCA_021797465.1 Pseudomonadota bacterium
GCCCTGGCCAGCCACGCATCGCTTTGCGGCGCGCCCGTAGCTCAGTTGGATAGAGCGCATGGCTACGAACCATGAGGTCGGGAGTTCGAATCTCTCCGGGCGCGCCAATAAATCAAAGACTTACAAGAACTAATCGCCGGTGGCAGATCGTTAGAGTCACCACAGAGTCACCACGCGTCGCCATTTCGCTTTACGTTTTGGAAGCGGATGAGCCGGGATATCCAAACGGCCCTGCTGATTGGCAAAACTGTCTCTCCAACCCATACCGAGACCTCATCCACGCGGTTGCACGCATCGGCGCAGCACCGACGGATCTCTCCGAGCCCCAACACCTGCGCAGCGGAATCGGCGCCGAGCCGCGAATCTTACGGGGCTCGTGATGCCCAAGCGGAGTTTCACTCGCTCCAAGGGTAAGAATTTTTGCTACCATTGCCTACCGGATTGGAGGCGAGGAATGGCCGGTAACATCGAAAAAATCAGCGTCGCGCTTCCGACCGACATGGCGAACCTCGTGCGCCGCGCGGTCAAGACTGGAGACTATGCCTCCAGTAGCGAGGTCATCCGTGAAGCGCTGCGTGAGTGGAAGACTCGCAGAGCGACGCGTGCCGAGGCTCTCGCCGAGATGCGCAAGCTTTGGGAGCAAGGGATCGCCAGTGGTCCCGCCCAGGAACTTGACATCGCCGCGATCAAGCGCCGCGGCCGACAGCGCCTACAGAGTTCACACAAATAGGGATCGGATGTGCGGGGGACATCATCCCGCGTTCGGCGCACGCCACTCGCCGAGCAGGATCTCGAGGACATCTGGGCCTTCGTGGCACAGGACAATCCCGGCGCGGCGGATCGGCTGCTCGACAAGATTGAGCAGTCCATCGCGCTCCTCGCCGAGAATCCCTACCTCGGGCCCGCGCGGCCGGATATCGCACCGGAACTGCGTTATCATCCCGTAGGCAACTACTTGCTGCTCTATCGCATCATTAAGAACGGCATTGAGCTGGTGAGGGTGGTGCACGGGGCACGTCATTGGTTAAGTCTGTTCCAGTGAGCAGAGGTGCGACCGACCATCGTGAGGCGGTCCCGTCGGTGAATAGACAATAGGGGAGGACAACGGGCAGGTATGGCACTTCACCCGAACTTTCCCGCCTCTCCCTATGAGGTTCTCCAGCCGGCGGAGCGCTGGTTTCCGGCCGCCGAGGAGCTGCGGGCGACGGCCTACGAGAAGCTTCTTCCGCCTCTCGTGGCGCGCATCCGCGAGGAAGTGGCCGCGTGGCGCGAGAGCGGCTATCAGGGCGCATCGAACACCTCACGGGCGCTCCTCGAGTGGTGGTTCAAGACCGAGCACCTCCTCGAGCAGGCCGACGGCACGCAGCGCGAGTTCCGGTATTACTTCGCCCAGCGCGAGGCCGTCGAGTCGGTGATCTGGCTCTACGATGTCCGGGGGGTGCGCGACAAGTTCGATCTGATGCGCTTCGACGCCTCGGGTGCCGTATCGGCGAGCATGTTCGATGAGGCTTGGCCGCGGTTCGTCGTCAAGATGGCCACCGGCGCCGGCAAGACCAAAGTGCTCTCGCTCCTGATCGCCTGGAGCTACTTTCACAAGCTCTACGAGAAGGACTCGCCGCTCGCGCGCAATTTCCTGCTGATCGCCCCCAACATCATCGTGCTCGATCGGCTGCGGGCCGATTTCGACGGCCTGAAGATCTTCTTCAACGATCCGGTGCTGCCGGACAACGGCCACGCAGGACAGAACTGGCGCGACGATTTCCAGCTCGCGCTGCACATCCAGGACGACGTGCGCGTCGTGCGTCCCGTGGGGAACCTCTTCCTCACCAACATCCACCGCGTCTATCTCGGCGAGACCCACGAGCCCTCGCTCGAGGACGAGGATCTCACGGACTATTTCCTGTCCCCGTTCGGCAAGAAGCCCGCCGGCAAGACGACCGATAGCCAGACGGACTTGGGTGAGGTCATCCGCGAGATCGACGAGCTCGCCGTGTTCAATGACGAGGCTCATCACATCCACGACAGCCGCCTCGCGTGGTTCCAATCGATCCAGGACATCGACCACCGGCTCTTGCAGAAGGATCTGAAGCTCGCCCTGCAGGTGGATGTCACCGCCACGCCGCGCCACGACAACGGCGCCATTTTCGTGCAGACCGTGAGCGATTACCCCCTCGTCGAGGCGATCGCGCAGAACGTCGTCAAGCACCCGGTGCTGCCCGATGCCCCGAGCCGCGCCAAGCTCACCGAGCATCAGAGCGCGCTCATCACGGAGAAATTCGCCGACTATCTGCAGCTCGGCATCGAGGAATGGCGCAAGAGCTACGCCGAGCACGAGAAGCTCGGCAAGAAGGCCGTGCTCTTCGTCATGGTCGATGACACCCGCAACTGCGATGAGGTCGGCGCCCATCTCGAGCAGATCTGCCCCGAGCTGCAGGGCGCCGTGCTCGTCATCCACACCAAGAAAAACGGCGAGATCTCCGAGGCCGCCTCTGGCAAGGACAAGGACGAGCTCGAGCGGCTGCGCAAGCAGTCGAACGAGATCGACACCTGGAAATCCCCCTACAAGGCGATCGTCTCGGTGCTGATGCTCAAAGAGGGCTGGGACGTGCGCAACGTCACCGTGATCGTGGGCCTGCGCGCCTACGTCGCGAGAAGCAACATCCTGCCCGAGCAGACCTTGGGAAGAGGCCTGCGCCGGATGTACTTCGGGACCGATCAGCGCGAGACCGTTCCCGTCATGGGGACGCCCGCCTTCATGGAGTTCGTCGAATCGATCCAGAGCGAGGGCGTCACCTTCGACCGGGTGCCGATGGGCGGCGCCGGCGGCCGCGAGCGCCAGGACTCGATCGTCGTCGAGGTCGAGAGCGAATCACCCGAGAAGAATATCGATGAGCTCGATATCACGGTCCCGCGCCTCACCCGCCGCTACAACCGTGAGTTCAAGGATCTCTCCGAGCTCGAGCCCGAGCATTTCGGCAACCCGAAACTGCCCGTGAAGCCCTTCACCCCCGAGCAGACCCGCGAGATCGTCTTCAAGACCATGCTCGAAGGCGAGCTCGATCACACGGTCCACCTCGATGGCACAGGCCCCGGCGACTACCGCTCGGTAGTCGCCTTCTTCGCCCGCCAGCTTCTGAAGGATCTGCACCTGGTCGGCGGCTACGACCAGCTCTATCCGAAGGTCAAAACCTTCATCCGCGAACATCTCTTCACGCGCCCGGTCGATCTCGAGGACCCGGTGATCCTGCGAAACTTAAGCGAGCCGGAGGTCGCCAAAACCCTCTTCGATCACTTCCGCGCCGCCATCAACGTGCTCACCATCTACGAGAGCGGCAGCTCCCGGATCGACGGTTACATCCGCCTGCGCGACACCCGGCCGTTTCGCACCGAGCCACGCGGCTTTCTGCCGGCGCGAAAATCGGTGTTCAACCGCATCGTCGGCGAGGCCGGCGCCGATCGCCTCGAGCTCGCCTTCGCCGCTTTCCTCGAATCCGCTCCGGACGTGCAGGCCTACGGCAAGAACTACCTCGCCGTCGGCTTCAAGATCGAATACGTGCGCGCGAACGGGGAGCTCTCGACCTACACCCCGGACTTCCTGGTGCGTACCACCGCCGGTGAGGTGTGGATCGTCGAGACGAAGGGCAGGGAAGAGCTCGACCTGCCGCAGAAGATGGCGCGCCTGCGCCAATGGTGCGAGGACGCCACGGAAGCCGCCCAGGACGACGGCGGTCCCGTCTACCGCTTCGTCTACGTCGATCAGGAGGGATTCGAGCAGTTCAAGCCGACCGCGTTCGCCGGGCTCGTGAGCGTGTTCCGGGAGTACCAGGAGGGCGCCGATGGCGCGTACTGACAAGAAAGCCTACGAGCTCAGCGACGCCGAACAGCGCGACCTCGTCACCCTCATCCAGCAGGGTAAGCCCCTGCCCGAGAAGTACCGCTTCGTCCTCTTCGAGGACAAGCGCGAAGTCGAGCTCGTCTGGAACGGCAAGACCGGCGACGTTTGCACCACGGTGCTGCCATTCCAGACCCTCGAGCACATCGATGAGCCGCGCGAGGAAACGGGCTCGAAGAAGGAAGCCCAATTCGATTGGCTCGACCCCCGCGGCCGGCAGATCAAGGGCTGGACCAACAAGCTCATCTGGGGCGACAACAAGCTGATCCTGTCATCGCTCAAAGCCGGTCCGCTCCGCAAGCAGATCGAGGACGCCGGCGGCCTGAAGCTGATCTACATCGATCCGCCGTTCGATGTCGGCGCGGACTTCAGTATGGACATCGAGATCGGCGGGGAGACGTACCACAAGGAGCCAAATCTCCTCGAGCAAATCGCGTATCGAGACACTTGGGGCAAAGGTGCCGATAGCTTTATCAGCATGATTTACGAGCGTTTGATCCTTATGCGGGACCTCCTGGCACCAAACGGCTGTCTATATATTCATAGTGACTGGAGAGTCAACGCATATCTTAGGCTGGCATTAGACGAGGTTTTCGGTAGGGACGCGCTCGTAAACCATATCACCTGGAAACGCACACCGTTCGCTGGTAGTAGCAAGGCTAGATCGAACAAATTCCCAGTGAATCAGGACACGATCCTTTCGTACGCAAAGGGCCTGGACTATGTGTTTCATCAGCAGTACGTCAACTATTCGGACGAGTACGAGGACAGATTCAAGTACAAGGATGATCGTGGCTATTATCGCAAGACACTGCTCAAGACCTACTCCGAGGAGACGGCGGCGCGGCTAAAGTCAGCGGTGGCTCGGGTAGTTCGGACAGATTTTCCGAGCCGATAAGTGGAAGGATCTGCTGAGTTGATTAAACACGGTAACGGTATTTGCTTCAACTCTTG
>JAJZZR010000100.1 GCA_021797465.1 Pseudomonadota bacterium
ATCGCGGGACTGTTGCGGCCCCGGGCGGGCCGGATCGAGCTCGGCGGCGTGTCGCTCGCGACCGATGCGCGCAACGCCAAGCGGGGACTCGGTTTCGCCTGTGCGCCGGAGCGATTGCCGGGTCTTCTCACCGGCCGGCAGTGTCTGGAGGTCTATGCGGCCGCCAAGGGCGCGCGGACCATCGACGTCGAAGTGCTCGAGTTGGCAGAGAGGTTCGCCGTCACGCCGCTGCTCGACCAGTACGTGGACACCTATTCGCTGGGGACGCGGCAGAAGCTCGCGGTGCTGCAGGCGTTGATCGGCGCGCCACGCCTGATCGTGCTCGACGAGGCCTTCAACGGACTGGATCCCTCGAGCGCGGCGTGCCTGAAACGGCACTTGCACGCCCGGGTCGAAGCCGGCCACAGCTCGGTCCTGCTCGCCACGCACGCGCTCGATATCGTCGAGCGCCATGCCGACCAGGTCGGCCTGATGATCGCCGGACGGCTCGTGCAGGCCTGGTCGGCCGCGCAGCTTGCGGCCTTGCGGGGCGCGGGTGAGCCTCTGGAGGAGACGCTGGCGCGTGCCGCGGCGCAGTCGCTTTAGTCCCAATGGCACTTACTTAGGCTGAAGGGTTTGGGAGGTAGCCATACAACCGCACCTGTCGTCGAGCCTTTTTCCGTGGCACCTTCAGCCATTGGTAGGGCTTTGGGCGTCGCTTGCGCGATCGCGTGGAAGAGGATCGTGGTGCGTTCGGCGGCGCTGCCGGCGAGACCCTGGGCAACCCATTCGGTCCAGAGCTGTGCCGTATGTTTGAAGCTCAACTGCCGAGGATGCACGCCGGCCTGCACTGCCGCCCGGGCCATCAAGAGGCGGATCAGATTGTAGGCGAGCAGGTATACCCAGAGTTCCTTCTCGCACATCTCCGGGGTCTTGCAACTCAACACTTCCATGCCCAGAGTCGTCTTGATGTTTCGCAGGTCGAACTCGATGTTCCATCGGCGCGCGTACAGCTTTCCCGGCTCTCTTCAAAGCCTTACCGTCAGGCGCTCCCGGCGCTTGCCGTTAAGTAAGTGCCATTGGGCTTTAGCATATCATATAGGTTCTGACGGATTCTGCTGCTGCCGACGTTATGCGATACGAGAGTGCCGTCGCCCGTACGAAGTTCTGCCTGTCGATGGCGGACTGTAATTTTGAGCAGGCTCCGCCGAACTGTGCCGACGCAGAGGTATTCCTATGAGTACGCTAACGGAGAAGACGTATACCGGAACGACGTCACCGTTGGAGAAGGAAATTGGATTCAGCCGCGCGGTAAGGATAGGGAATCACGCGTTTGTCAGTGGCACGGCGCCGCTTGACGAGAATGGGCGAACCTATGCGCAGGGCGATGTGGCCGCGCAAGCGGGCCGTTGTTTCGCTATTGCGCTTGAAGCTCTGCGTGCCGTGGGATTGGAAGGGAGTGATGTTGTTCGCACGCGCATTATGCTCACAGACATAAACAGATGGCGGGAGGTGGCAGAGGTCCACGGGTCGTTGTTCTCTCAGGTACGCCCCGCATGCACGTTTCTCGAAGTGAGCCGCTTCATCGATCCACAGTGGTTAGTCGAAATCGAAATTGATGCAATTTCGTCGTCGGCGGCGCCATAAATCAGGTCCCTGGGATGCGAACGCGCGGAATGTTGTGCGCACCGCTGGCATGTTGGCGGCAGAATTCTCTGGCTACGCCTCTCAGCCATTCGCAAAAGACGACGGCTTCGGGTGCCGGGTACTCGGGGAGTATGGCGCATACATGCGGTCGTCATGGATTGAAATATCCGAGAGCTGAATGACGTTACCTCGGGCAATGTCCTCGGCGAAAAGCTCAACAGGGCAAAGCCCGACACCTTGGCCAAACAGCAGAGCAGAACTCAATAACCCGAAGTCCTCGAAGATGTTCCCTGGTCGTAGCCTGATGGTGCCCACGCCCGCCTTCTTGAACCAGGAGATCCAGTCGCCTTTGTCCAGAGCGTGTAGCAGGTCCATGCTGGCCAGTGCCCGTGGGGCGACGCCGCGGTGCTGGGTACGCTTGAGATAGCGAGGGGAGCACACCGGCGCGACGCGGCCACTCATCAGATTGAAGGTTCTGCCGAGAGGTGGCGACTCTGGGTCTGTGACGCGGAGAAGCGAGTCCACGCCCGTCAGACTAAATTCGCAGGGACGGTGGATGTAGGTAAAGGAAATGCGTAGTTGTGGCCGAAACACTTCTAAGCGCAATGGCACTTACTTGACGGCAAGCGCGAGGAGCGCCCGACGGTAAGGCTTTTAAAGATATGGGGAAGGCTGGGCGGGATTGATAAGCTGTTTGTTGCCAGACGTCGAGCCCACCAACCCCGAGGCCAGCCTTGAGAGATCGTAGTGCCGCTTTTCGATCCCGGCAACATCAATCTCGCATCGAGGGCCGGGCGCAACGGCTCGAGGTGGTGGATTTCTTCAATGCCCTCACCGGTCCCGAGCTGCTGGAGAGGACCGAGGCGCTGCTGCCGCAGCACCGGGAACGAGAGTATCCGCCGACGGTGGTACTGGCGATGTTCCTGAAGCAGGCCCTCTCGCAGGATCGTTCGTGCCAGAGAGCGGTCAACGGCTGGATCGCCCAGTGCGCGGCCGAAGGCCTCAAGGCTCCCAGTGCGCGCACCGGGAGGTTACTGCCGGGCGCGCCTTCGCGTGCCGATACAGATGGTCACGGCTCTCACGCGTGAAGCGGGGGAACTGCTGTGCCGTCAGGCTCGCGCGGGCCGGCGCCGGCGGGGTCGGCCGGTAAAGCTTGGCGACGGGACCGGGATCGTGATGCCGGACACCGAAGAGAACCAATCTCGGTACCCGCAGCCCTCCAGTCAGGCCGAGGGCGTGGGCTTTCCGCAAGTGAGGTTGGCCGGGGTGGTGTGTCCGTCTACCGGGGCGGTGCTGGATGCGGCCGTGGGACCGTATGCGGGCAAGGGAAGCGGCGAGCTGTCGCTCAATCGCAGGCTCGAGGATGTTTTTCAGGCTGGCGACGTTTTTCTCGCCGATGCTCTCTACTGCAACTACTTCCTCGTCGTCCGCCTGCAGGCTCGCGGGATCGGCGTACTGTTTGAGCAGAATGGAGCACGGAACACCGATTTTCGCCGCGGCGAGCGTCTCGGTACTCGCGACCATCTCGCCCGTTGGGAAAACCCAAAGCGCGACCCCAGTGGATGACTCGAGCCGATTACAATGCTGCTCCCGCAGAGCCGATTGTGCGCGAGGTCAGCGTCGACGGCCGCGTGCTGGTGACCACGATGCTCGATCAAGGTGTCGCGCGCATTTCATTCGTGCACTGCACGACCGCTGGGGAGATTGCGGGTCTGATGGATGCGCTCGAGACGTCGCTGCGCGCCCCTGATGTGACATTTCCGTATGGCCGCGCGCCGCGGGCGGTGCTCCACTTGATGCGCGGGATTCGCGGCGCGGATTCGTTCCGCGGTGTGTGTCCGGCGGACGGTCGCGCAGTGGAGGTCGTGCGATGTGGGGTAATCAGATGATGAGTGGTGCCTGGTGGGGCATGGGCTTGTATATGGGCCTGTTCTGGGTTCTCGTTCTGGCGGCGGTCGTGGCGCTGGCTCTGGTGCTGGTCCGGCGGCAGAGTTCGTCCGCGCAGCACGCGCGTCACCGCAAGAGCGCGCGGGCGATTCTCGAGGAGCGCTATGCGCGGGGCGAGATCGGCAGCGAGGAGTTCGAGCAGAAGAAGCGGGATCTGCGTAGCTGAAGTCCGCTGCGGCCCGCGCGTCGCAGCCTGGGGCGCGGCACGGGTTCAAGCGATGACGACCCTCCGGTTTCGGCGCTCGCCGAGGCGAATGAGACATCACCCGGAGCGTGGCTGCGGCGGTGCGCACGAGGCGCTCAGCGCAGTTGACTGTCCTTGCTGGCGCGGCGGTTGTAACCGCTGCAGCCCGGGTCGTCGCGGTCTGCGAGCTTCTGGCAGGCGAGGCAGAGGCGCACCCCCGGGAGGGCCTGGCGGCGCTCCGGCGCGATGGGTTCATCGCATTCCGCGCAATGGGACAGGCCAGCCCCCTGCGGCAGGCGGCTGCGGGCCCGCCTGATGCCGTCGGTCACGGTCGCGTCGATTTGTTCATTCACGGCGCCGTCGCCGGCCCAGCCATTCGCCATGGCGCGCTCCCGCAGCGCGATTTTCCTGCCGCCATTGTACGTGCCGCCGATCGGGTTCGCGCCGTGCGGCAGACCGATGTTCGGCGCCCCTGAGGTTCACCGGCCGATGCTGCCGCTACTGCGCGGCGCGCCCCCGCGTCCCGTATCGGCGCCGTGTCGAGCGCTGCGGATTCGCTGACCCGCAACGCCGATCCCGGCGCTCTCGTCCCGGTGGTATTGTGTCGAGATATTATCACATGATATCATCTCTATAGTGATAATAAATCATTAACTCTAATTCACCGTAAATGGTCCCCGATCGTTTTCGCCAGCTGGGCTTTCTATTGAAGGACGTCAGCCGCCGGTATACGCGCCGCTTCGAGGAGCGGGCGCAGCGGTTCGCGCTCACCCTGCCGCAATGCCGGGTGCTGATTCTCCTGCAGGGCAACGAAGGCGTGAGCCAGAAGCGCCTGGCCGAGCTGGCGGAGCTCGATCCGATGACCCTCGTGCGCATCCTCGATCGCATGGAAGCGGACGGTTGGGTGCAGCGTCGTTTCGACCCGGCCGACCGGCGCGCACACACGATTTGGCTGACCGTCGCGGCGGGAACCGTGCTCGAGCAGATCTGGCAGCTCATCGGCGAGACGCGGGCGGAGATGTTGCAGGGTCTGTCGGGCGAGGAGCGCGCGCAGCTCGTGGCGCTGCTGGAGCGCGTGCATGCG
>JAJZZR010000461.1 GCA_021797465.1 Pseudomonadota bacterium
CAGCAGGGAGTTGGAGAAGGCGCACAAGGTCGGCACTGGCAACCATATTCAATTTCCCAGCGATGGGAAGTCGAAAGCCGCCACCCTCCGCGACGCCGGGAGCTGCGGTATGCTGGATGTCAGCCATGTCCGGCGGCCTCCCCACAAGAGCGTCGGATATGGTGAGCCGCTCGGCCGTGTCCGTGCACGGTCGGGCGGCGCCTACCCCACCTGCGCGCCGCGCTCTGCGGCTGCTCGAGGCTCAACGCACCGCAGGACGTGGCGAAGTTACCAATTAGAGACCGTTGGCCTCAAGGTAGTCCTTGACGGCCCATGCGCTCGTTACCCAGCCATCGATCGCAATATTGAGTAGATCTTCTTGGTTGTCTCGAGACACTGTCTTCTTCTTGCGTATATATTCGCCGAGGCGGTCAGGATTAAACTGTGGATCTTTGATCACACTCGACAACGCGATATAGAACCGCCTTTGGTCGCTCGGATGGCGCGTGTGCCAAGTATCAAGCGCAAGGAACTTATCAAAGGCTTCATACAACATCACGTTCTCCTTCTCATTTCGCGATGACATTCCTAGCAATGGGTATAGTATCAACGAAAGTAGCGAATGTTGCCACGCTACCGGAGGGTCCTCGGCGCGGTCGTGCTCGCAGGTGAGCGGGATCAGCCGGCGTTGAAGTCTCGTTCCAGAGACTCCGCCTCAGCGCCTCCTCCGCCTTGTCCAGGACCTCACGCAATAGCTCGTCTAGGTTCGCTGTCACGGGATGCGCTCAGTGCAAATTCAGTGCAGTAGCTTACTCTGCGAGGCACCTTGGCACGCACTGTGGCGCTCGACGCTTTCGAATACAAGCGTATAAAATCAATAACTTGCGACTAGCGGGCTGGTGCGCCGTGGAGCAGTAAAGAGCATGCTGTGCGTCTGTTAATCCGTTGGTCGTTGGTTCGAGTCCAACCCGGGGAGCCAAAATTACAATAAAAACAGGTACTTATACGAAATTCCGGTCAAGCCAGTTCCACCCGTTCGAGATTCGGTGCAAACTCAGTGCAGTTTGTTACTCCGCGCCACACAGGCGGAAAGGCTGCACGCCATGGCATCAATACAGCGCATCGTCTCGCCGCTCACGAAAGACGTTTCGTACCGTGCGCAGGTCCGAGTAAAGGGCCGCTCGTCCGAGTCGGCGACATTCCCGAATAGGAAGGAAGCCGAGGCCTGGGCGGCATCGCTCGAGACGGCAATCCGTGAAGGGCGGCACTTCCCGCACGCCGCCGCGAAGCGCACGAGCTTCGATGCGCTCGCGAAGGACTACGCCGCCACCGTACTCGCCGAATTTGACCAGCAGGAGCGGCTGACCCGCATCCGACAGCTTGAGTGCTGGTCGAAGCAATTTCCCGGCCTCACCATCGGTGAACTCACCGCCGACAAGATCGCCCGCGCGCGTGATGCGATTGCCGCAGAGACCTTCACCCGGGGAAAGCCACGGACGGATAAGAAAACCGGCGCGGTGATTCAGCCAAAGCAACACAAGCGCAGCGGCGCGACTGTCAATCGCTATCTCGCGACCCTCAGTCACGCATTGAGCTTCGCGGTGAAGGAGCGCCGGCTCCTCGATCGCAATCCGGTGAGCGACATCAGCCGGAAGAAGGAGCCACGCGGACGGACGCGGTTTCTCTCCGACGAGGAGCGCACGGCGCTACTGGAAGCCTGTGCTCATTCCGATTGGGCGCCGCTCAATGCGCTCGTCTTGCTTGCAATCACGACCGGCGCGCGCCGCGGCGAACTGCTTTCGCTGAAGTGGGCCGACGTGGACCTGAAGGCGGCCCGCGCGCTGGTACGCGATTCGAAGAACGGCGAGCAGCGCACGCTGCCGCTCGCTGGCAAAGCGCTCGATGCGTTGCGGGAGCTGAAACTCCAGGGAAGCGCGCGAAGTCGGTTTGTGTTCCCGGCACCGAACGGCCGCGATGAGCCGGCCGAACACATTGACGCCTATTGGTACGCGGCGCTCGAGGCGGCCGGCATTGAGGACATGCACTTCCATGACCTCCGTCATACGACGGCATCAATGCTCGCCGCGCAGGGCGCCTCACTCCTCGAGATCGCGGATGTGTTGGGACACAAGACGCTCGCCATGGTGAAGCGCTATTCGCATCTCGTGGTCGACCACAAGGCGAAGGTGATCGAGAAGATGGTCGCGGCGAAGGGGCTGTGAAAACCCCACACCAAAAAAGGCGGCAACGAACGCGGCGAAGATTCGCAGCGGTTGCGACCGTTCAACATAGGGCGGCGCATGCCGTGCATGCCATTGGCCAGACCTCGCCGCTTATGGCGGCATTCGCAAGGACGCTATTCCCCACCGAAATGAGCGTTGGGTCGGCGCCGCCGTACCTGCTTACGAGAGATGAAGTTAACGCCGAGCTGGAAATTGCGCTCGTCGGCCAGCGCCGCAAGAACGGCCGGCCGAGTAAACCAAGGAACTGCAACGATGCGGTCCTGGACCTTCTTCGGGAACAGCGGCCAAAGGATTTTGTCGGACGGTTCACTCTTACGCGCGCCGATTTGACGCGCAAATGGCTCGAGGGCAAGCGGATCTACAAGTCCACCGACGCCGTCCTGAAGATGGTCAATCGCGCGAAGCGCAAGACAAAACGAAAATAAGTGTTGTCCGGGAGATAGCGCCGGCTAGCGCTTTAATGTGACCAACGAATGGCCACGTGGAGCGCCGAGAAATGCCGAGTGATCCAGAACTTCCTCCGCTAGAGGAAATCTTTGCACGGCGTGAATTCGCTGAGCGCCACCCGCGGCTGCTCAATCGCAGTCGCGTGGAGTGGGCCTTGCGAAATCGATCGACGAATGGGCTCGAAGCGGCGGGAGGTGTTTACGCCTCCCCCTGCGGGCAGCTCCTCGTACATGAGCCGGCCTTCCTCGCTTGGTTCCTGGGCCTAAAGGGGCGCTCGAAGCCGCGCGCCGCACGGCGCAAGCGGGCCGGTGCGGCGTGAGCCCGCGCGAGGGCGCGTCCGGGGGGAGCTTGGCGGCAACCCCGGACGGCCAGGTCAATCAGACGGCAAGCCAACAGTCTAGCCGGTCAGCGCGCGCAGTGCAAACCACCCGGTGCGCCGAGGCGCGCGGCGCGCACCTCATCTGCGTTCGCATCCTCGCACTCACCCGCAGCGGCGAGCTCGTCCTGCCGCACCCGCGCACCAAAAAAATCGACCGTCGCCTGCGCGAGCTCCTGCCGTCGCTGCAGCCCGCCGCAGCCGCCGCGGTGCGGATGGTGGTCGAGGCGCGGACTGCTCAGGCATTTTCGCGATGGATTCGCCGCCATCGGGATCTTGTCCGTGAACTCCTGGAACCATGAGCATGGACAACCTCCTCGAACCCTGCGATTTCGGTATCAACGCGTGCGCCCGATGCGGATGCGAGTTTCACGGCGGCGAATTTTATCGGCGCGGTATCGCCCGGACTGCCGCAGCGCTGATGCTGTACATCACGTGTCTGCCATGCGCTGAGCTCATTACCCGCGACGCCGATGTTGGCGATGAGTTTCTCGCCTCGCTGCGCGCGCGAATGGACGAGGCGATCCTCGCGGCGGCGCCACCAGGAGGCATGGCATGATCGACTTCGCATTGCACTTCGCGCGCCAGGGCTGGCCGATCTTCCCGCTCGCTGAAAACAGCAAAATTCCAGCGATTCCGCGCGAGCGTGGCGGTCGAGGATGTCTCGATGCAACATTAGACCTAAAGTGCATCGAGGAATGGTGGCGAGTGTATCCTAACGCCAACATCGGCATCGCCACTGGTCGCCGCTCCGGTATGCTCGTGGTCGATGTAGACCCGCGAAAAACTACCGCGTGGCTCGACTCGCTCCGCTCGCTCGAGCTGCCGCCGACCTTCACCGTGCGGACGGCCGGTGGCGGATGGCATCTTTATTTCAGGTTCTCAGGTGACGCGCGCGTCAGCATCGGCACCGAGTTGGTGCCCGGCATCGACTGGCGCGGCAACGGCGGTTATGTTGTTGGTCCTGGCAGCGTCGTGAATGGCGCGACTTACGAGATCGCAAAAAATCTCCCGATAGCGCCGGCACCTGCCTCGCTCCTCGAACGTATCCTAACCAAACGCAACAGACCTCGACCGACACCGGACGCTGATGGACATATGACCATCGCGGCTGGTCAGCGAAACGCGACGCTGTTCTCGCTGGCATGTCTGCTCCGGCGCTTCGGGCTCGAATACAACGCCATTCTCGAATCACTGCGCGCAACCAACGCCGACCATTGCGATCCGCAGATGGAGGACGCGGAGCTGCGGCACATCGCCGCAAGCGCAATGCGCTATGCACCGAGCGCCGAACAAAGAGAAACGCAATGAATGCCGCTGTGTTACCTGAGATCCCATCCCTTGAGCCAGCGTCAGAGACCGAATCCGATGCGGATTATGTCGGTGGCATGGAGCCGGACGTGCGCGCGCTGGTCCAGGGCGCCACTGGCTGCGAGATCATCCTCCCGAACGATTGGGTTCCGTTCCCCTACGCTGCTCGGCGGCTGTTCAAACTTTTGGCTGAGCGCCGCGAGGCGTTCATCCGCAACGGTGTAGTGCTCGAGTTGAAGGACGGCCACCTTGAGCCAATGACGCCAGGATCGCTGCGCTCGCGGCTGGACGGCTACGGCCGCCGCGTCGTCGCGGTCAAGACCTTGCATCATGGAGGCTTTGCGCTCCTTCCCAAGCGCTGCTCTCGTGATAACGCCGAAGCGCTCTTGCTCACCCTCGAGGCCAGCAAGTTCCTGCCACCAATAGCGATGGTTTCAAAGACGCCAGTGCTCGTGGAGAGAAACGGCGCTCTTGTAA
>JAJZZR010000332.1 GCA_021797465.1 Pseudomonadota bacterium
GCATGGCTCATGGGCGTCGTGTCCAGCGTGCCGTTCTGGAATCAATCACCGGTATTCGTAGGCTCGTTTGCAGCCGCCTTCCCGCAATTCGGAGATATTTCATTCTTCGTTGGCGCCGCTGTCGCCGCACTGGTTTATCTTGGTGCCACCAGCGCAAGTCCGCTACGCGCCCTTGTCGCGGACGTGTCGAGCTCATAAGGGTCCTCGCATGGCTCTCTCCCGCTCCGCTCAGGTAGCCATTCGGGCACCGCTGCTGAGCTACAATTGCAACCCACTTGATGCCGACCCGACCGGCTGTGTGCACCATGAAACCGATGGCCTCGTACTGGTTGCGGACGGCCGCATAACTTATGCGGGGCCTTTCGCCTCGAGTCGTATTCCTGCTGGCACGAACCTCCACGAGTACCGCGACGCCCTGCTGATGCCGGGCTTCATCGACGCCCACGTCCATTATGTACAGACGCCGGTAATAGGCTCATCTGGCAAGGATCTTCTCGAATGGCTTCAGACCTACGTCTTTCCGATCGAGCAGCGCTACGCCGATTTGGATTTTTCTAGACAGGTGGCGCGCTTGTTTTTTGCCCAGGAGCTCGCAGCCGGCGTTACGACGACACTGTCGTATTGCACCGTACATCCCGGATCAGTCGACGCATATTTCGAGGAAGCGGCCCGTATCGGTCTGCGTGCCGGCGCCGGCAAGGTACTGATGGATCGAAATGCTCCCGCGATGCTGTGTGATACTGCCCAGCGAGGGTACGATGAGTCGAAGCAATTGATTTCTCGCTGGCATGGGCGCGATCGCTTGTTTTATGCGGTGTCTCCACGCTTCGCCCCAACCAGTACACCTGCGCAGCTCGAGGCCGCCGGCGCTCTCTTCGCGGAAACCGACGGTATCTATATGCAGACCCACCTTTCCGAAAGCCTTGCCGAGGCGGACTGGGTGCGCGAGCTGTTTCCGGACAGCGCGGACTATCTCGATGTCTATGACCGTGCGGGCCTTGTCTCGTCGCGTTGTCTGTTCGGTCATGCGATTCATCTTTCGTTGCGTGAATGGACCCGGCTTTCCGAAGCGGGCGCCGCGGTGGTGCACTGTCCCACTTCAAATCTGTTTCTTGGCTCCGGACTATTTGACATGCGCAGCGCATTAGTTGCGGCTAATCCGGTGCGTACGGCGCTGGGTTCCGATATAGGCGCAGGTACCAGTTTTTCACCACTCGTGACCTTGAATGAGGCGTACAAAGTCGCCGCGCTCCGTGGTGAGACGCTATCGGCGCATAGCGCCTTCTATCTTGCCACTCTCGGTTCGGCACGCGCCCTGTATATGGATGATCGAATAGGTCGCCTTATGCCGGGCCACGAGGCGGACTTCGTCGTATTGGACCTTTCAGCCAGCCTGTCGCTGCGCGAGCGATTACGTTTTGCCGACAGTCTCGAGGAAGTGCTGTTCATCTTGATGGCGCTTGGCGACGACCGTTGTATTCGTGCCACGTACGTCGCAGGCCGCCGGGTTCATGACCGTGATAACGCTAGCATTCTGATCTGATGGGGTTGCCGACGTGCACCGCCTGTGCCTCGGAGTTTTCAGTGACCTCAGTGGCATGGGGGAAGTGATGATTTCCCAGTGTCCTGCCCCACTGCCGTTGGCGCTCGTAGGTGGGCGGTTCGGCGGGTGAGTGTAGCGGCCCCGCGGATGCTTATGCTCTTTCAAATGGCAGCAGCGACCGCGAGTTTCGGCACTGCGACGAAGTCCATAGGATCGGCCTTCCGCCCCTGCGAACGCGGCTCAAGCATACGCTATCCGGCACCTCGCAAGCGATTGTTTTAGTGATACATGTGTGAAGGCACGCAAGCGCAAGACGGGGTGCCGGCGAGGATCGACAAGTACCTCACTGCACTGACTTTGCACTGAGCCATCAGCGCTCGGCGGTCGCGCTGAGCAGGCTCCGCACCCGCGCAAATAGCTCCTCAGCGCCGTAATCGTCCTCGTAGGCCTGCTCCGCAATCTGCTGCTCCGCATCGAGCAACTCGCCGAGAAGCTCTCGAGCGAGCGCTCCATCGCTCGGCAGCACGACCCGTTCGATGGTTCCGAGGGCGTGGCCTGCGCGGGCGACGATCTCGGCGCTGCGACGGTGGCGCACGTCGTACTCGCGCTCGCCCACGCGGAGCGCGCTGATCTCGCGGCGAACGAGGGTCGCGACCTTAGAGGAATCCGCCGCAGCGATGAAGGCCTCGGTATAGGACTGGACGCCCGGAGGCGCGCCGCAAAGCAAGGAAACGATGAAGGCGGCAAGCTCCTCCGGGCTGCGGCGCTGCAGGGCAGCCAAGGCTCCCGCGAGTTCTTCTTCGGTGTCCACGGCGGCCTATACCGCGGCGCTCGACAAAATGACCCGGGGTGTGTTTGGCAAGATCAAACCGCCTGGGTGAGAGGATTTGGCGACTACTTCTTCGCGCGATTGGAGGGCCGGCTTACGGGCCGCGCCGGAGCTTCTCGTGCAAGTGCCGTTTTCGCAGTGTTGGCCAATGTCTTGACTGTGTCTACCAAACGAGCGAGCGCGGACCGATACACGAGGCTCTCTTCGCGACGGTCTACGGCCATCACCATCACGATCAGCGCATTATCTTCGACGCGGTAGATCAACCGGACGCCTTGCTTATTGAGCTTGATTTTGTAACAGCCAATCAGATCGTCGTGCAAGGAGCCGCCCGGCACGTGTGGGTTGTCGAGCCGCTTCGCAAGCAGCTTTTTCAGCGGCTTCTTGATCGAGCCATCAAGAGCGTTCCACTCCTTCAGAGCCTCGGGGTGAAACAGCAGGCGGTATTTGTGCTTGGGCCGCTGTTCAGAGCTCGTCAATATCGACCTCGATCGGCTCGGCACCATCGTTCATCCGGGTGCGCACCAGATTGAGCAACTCCCGATCGCCAAGTGCCTCGAGCATGGCTTCCATGAGCGCCGGGTCCACCATATAAAACGCCGGCCTATTGTGGTTGAGTACCGCCACAGGGCGGTTTCCCGCCTCACGAAGTACCGCTGCGGGGTTCTTCTTGAACTCCGACATGCTGATCGTCGTATCGGCAAAGATGGCATGCATAATTAAGCTCCTATTTCGGCGCTAATTATAGATACGAATATCGCGCTTTTCAAGGATCGTTTCAGATGCGACAATCCCTTGAAAGCGCACGAGATGAGCGTACCCGTCCCCGAGCGCGCCCCTCGATGCGGGGGTTCCGGGAGCCGTTCCGCCAAGCGGCGCCGAGCCCGGGAATGTCGCCGACTCGGACGAGCGGCCCTTTACTCGGACCTGCGCACGATAGGAAACAACCCCTCATGAGCGGCGAGACGATGCGCTGGATTGAAGCCATGTGCGCCTCGGTGCACTGCATGAAGCGGTGAGCAAGTCGCTGCACGGAGTCTGCACCAAATAGCGCTACAGTGAAGCTTGCGAGCCTGGCGCGCTCGCAAGCCTTTGATATTCAAGGTGATTTGGTGGGCCGTGTAGGGATCGAACCTACGACCAAGAGATTAAGAGTCTCCTGCTCTACCAGCTGAGCTAACGGCCCATATTGTGTCGCGGCAGACGCCGGCAGCGCCCGTCGCCTAATTTGGGGTGGACGATGGGACTCGAACCCACGACAACCGGGATCACAACCCGGGACTCTACCAGCTGAGCTACGTCCACCGTCCTACGCAACCATCCGCCCCGTGGGCAGCCTGTCCTGCAGCGCCCGCGCGACTGGCGTGCCCGGCAGGACTCGAACCTGCGACCACCGGCTTAGAAGGCCGGTGCTCTATCCAGCTGAGCTACGGGCACGCGAAACTGCATCGCCCAATCGCCCGCACGCTTGGCCTCCATGCCTGGCCGCAGGACCCGCGCCGCACAGGGGCGCGCATAATACGGAACCCCGGCAGCCAGCGTCAATTTGGATCTGCCGCCGAGGCGGGAGGCTGGCGTCCAGACCAATGCTAGACTCTTTGAGTCACGGGGCAACCCCCGCGCCCGATCGCTCGCCGAGCCCGCCGATGCCACTGCCGCCCTCGCCCACCCCAGCCGACGCCGGCCGTGAAATCGAATGGCAGCTGCTGGCCGAGCATCTCGAGCCGGTGCGGCAGTGGCTGGCCGCGCACCCTAAGACCGCCGGCCTGAACATCACACCCCTGCCGCCGCAGCGGCTGCGCGATACCTACCTCGATACGGCCGATTGGCGCCTCTTCCGCGGAGGGTTCGCACTGCGTATACGCGAACGCGACGGCGTACGCGAGGCGACCCTCAAGAGTCTGCGTTCCGACCGGGACGATCTGGCAGACCGCCAGGAGATCACTGAGGCGCTCGAGGACGGTCCCACCACCCTCACCCAGGCCCCGGGAGCCGTCGGGTCTAGGATGCGGGAGATCGCCGGCACGACGCCGCTCGAGACGCTCTTCAGGGCAGAGACGGTACGCCAGCGGTTCGCGGCGCGCCGCCCCAAGCAAGCCCAAGACGCCGCCGAGATCGCCCTGGACGAGACTTGCCTGTATGCCCGCGACGGCGCCCTGCTCGATCATCTGCGGCGCGTGGAAATAGAGGCCACCGGTGGTGATACCGAATCGCTGGCACCCTTCGTCGCAGCGCTGGAGGGCGCCTGCGCCCTGACCCGGGCGGGCGAAAACAAGTTCGCCGCGGGTCTGCGCGTGGCGGGGCTCGCACCGCCACGCCACTGAGCGCTTCGCTCAGTGTGCGCCGGCGGAGACTTCGGCCGACAGGCTCTTGCTGCCGGGACGGGCCAGCCAGACCAGAAACGCCATCGCAACGAACAGGTAGCCGGACACCCAGAAGATATCGTCCGCCGAAAGCATG
>JAJZZR010000434.1 GCA_021797465.1 Pseudomonadota bacterium
GTGCAGCCGGTCGAGCCTGAGCAGCAGGTCTTCCCCAAAACCGGCCCGGATCTCGCCGCGCGAGAGGCGCGCCAGTGCGTCGATCCGTCTGATGCCCAGCCGGTGCAGCCGCCGCGCCACCGGCGCGTCCAGCCCGAGTGCTGTCACCGGCAGAGCGTCGAGTCTGGCGCCCGCCGTCATGCCGTGCCGCGCCAGCGCCCGTGCCGCCGCTGCGGTGGCGCCGATCGCCACAAGGGCACCGGGCAGCATGGCGCCGATCCGCGCGCACAGCTGCGCCTCGCCGCCAAAGAGATGGGCACAGCCGGTGATGTCGAGCAGAAGACCGTCCGGCGGGTCCAGCGCCACCAGTGGCGTGAAGGCCTGGCAGCGCAGGGCGAGCCGCGCGAGGGCCTGCTCAGCCGGCGCGTCTGAGAGGTTGCTGGCGGGCAGCCCCGCCGCCAGCCAGATCGAAAGCATACGTCGCGCCGTCATGGCCTAGCTCCAGGCCGAAGGAGCCCGGCGGCACGCCGTGCGCATGCAGCAGCTCGGCTCGCCAGCGCCGCGCGCCATCCGGCCCCGAGGGTTCTGCGCCAATCCGCCATCTCGTCGCGAACGCATTAGAGTCACTTGCCTTTCCCATATTCAGCACCAGCCCGACAGCCTGGCCCCGCCGTGCCGCCAGCGCGAGGCGGCGCACTGCGAGGCGGGAGATCCGCGCCACCGGCCCGGCCGCATGCAGGCCGCCGGCCAGGGCGGTTTCGACCAGCGCCAGTCGGTCCTCCTCCCGCTCCGCCTCGGCCATGACGAGCCGGCCGGGATCGAGCGCCAGCCCGGCAAGCCCTGGCGGGTAGAGATCGATCGAACTGCCGACCCAGCAGATCGGCGCCCCCCGCGTGCGGCCGAGCAGCAGGGCCGCGAAACTCACGATGGATTGATCGCCGCCGATTTCATGCACAGTCCCCGGTCGGATCTCCGGGGACTGCAGACCGGAAAAGAGCGCCACACTGGTCATGATCTTGTCCTTTGTTCTTATTTTGTTCTTTTTTAGGGCGGCGTCAATCCGGGTATCGCGATGGCGGCTGGGCGAATTTATTCCGCCGCTTAGCGGTTCATTAAGCTTTCAGCGCCATTCTCGCCATGCACGACCGCTCGTGATGTCCCAAAAGGGTGACAGGACAGGATGCAAAACACCAGCACGATCATTCTTTCGCGCATGCTCACGGCATCGCGCAATGTCGACGTGATCGCGAACAACATCGCCAACGTCTCGACGCCCGGCTACGAGTCGATGCATCTCGCCTCTACGACCTGGCTTGATCACATGCGCAATGTGACAGCGCCTCCCGGCGGATCGACGCTTGCCTACACACAATCGAACGGGACCTGGCGTGACGAACGGCCAGGCGCGATCCGCAACACAGGTAACGCTCTCGACCTGGCTCTGCCCGGCGGCGGCTATTTCACTGTGCAGACCCCGAACGGTCCCCGTCTGACCAGAGACGGACAGTTCAACCTGATGCCGGATGGCACAATCGCCAACGCCAACGGATACAGTCTGCTCAGCACGAACGGCCAACCCATCACCGTACCACCGCAGAGCGGCACTCTGACAATTGCTGCCGACGGTACGATCAGCACACCACAAGGCATTATCGGGCAGGTCGGCGTCGTGACCGTCCCCGATCAGCAGTCGCTGACAGCGCAAGGCGGAAATCTCTTCAAGGCCTCGACAACCCCGATTCCCGATCCCAATCCACAGATCGTGCAGGGGGCCATCGAAGAATCCAATGTCCAACCGGTTGTCGAGATCACCAACATGATCCAGGCCAGCCGGAACTACGAGATGCTTGCCCAGTTCCTCGCTTCCGAGAAGAACCGTAGCCAGACCGCCATCTCCCAGATTCTGGGTGCGACGACCAGCTGATACCCACTCCCCCGACAGGAAAGCAAGAATGCGCGCACTCGACATCGCGGCAACGGGCATGCAGGCCCAGCAGACCAATGTGGAAGTCATTTCCAACAATATCGCAAACATGACGACCACGGGCTACAAGGCCCAGCGAGTCGCCTTCCAGGACCTGCTCTATCAGGATCTGCGGCGCGCTGGCTCGAACAGTTCGGATGCGGGCACGATCGTTCCTTCCGGCACCCAGATCGGCCTCGGTGTGAAGACTGCTGCAATCTACCGGATCGACCAACAGGGAAACCTTCAGCAGACGAACAACACGCTTGACATGGCGATCTCCGGTAATGGGTGGTTCCAGGTCACCCTTCCTTCCGGCCAGACGGCCTATACGCGCGACGGTACGTTCGGCCTGTCGCCAAACGGCACGATCGTTACCGCAGACGGTTATGTCGTCCAGCCTGGCATCCAGATTCCGACCAATGCAACGAATGTCACCATCAATGCTTCAGGTCAGGTCCAGGTTTCGCTCCCCGGCCAGACGGCCCCGCAAACGGTGGGACAGTTGCAGCTCGCCGTCTTCCCGAACGATGCCGGTCTCGCCGCGCAGGGCGGTAACCTCTTCCTGCAGACTGCGGCCTCGGGAAATCCAGTTACAGGCGCTCCCAGCGCTCCGGGCTTCGGAACAGTCATGCAAGGCTTTGTCGAGAATTCGAATGTGAATGTCGTCAGCGAAGTCACAGATCTCATAACCGCCCAGCGGGCTTATGACATGAACAGCCAGGTTGTCACCGCAACAAACCAGATGCTGTCTACACTGACACAACTCTGAGGATCGCAAAATGCCTCGTTCAACCGGATATGCGGTCATGGTCATGTCTATCATGGCCAGCCTCGTCGCGCGTACCTCCCTGGCCGCACCATCGCCTCGAGGGATCGTTTCAATAGATCGTCCGGTTGTCGAACTTCAGGATCTCTTCAACGATGCAGGCTCGCATGCCAAGGACGTGCTGGGGTCAGCTCCTGCGCCTGGCCAGAGAATCGAAGTCGGCGGCACTCAACTTGCAGCGATCGCACACCAATATGGCGTCAAATGGAAAGACGACGGCTCTGATAACGCCGTGGTTATCGAGAGGTCAGGCATTCCCGTCAAGCCGTCCTTCATCATCCGGGCACTGCGCCCGCTGTTGTTGGGCGCAGACGCACCGAACCACTTCGTTGTGCAACTCGGTACAACCAACTTGCCGATGGTTCCACCCGGAACGAGACCACATGTCGTCGTCAACAATATTCGCTACGATCAAGTGAACGGGCAGTTCGATGCCGTTGTTCTTCTAAATGCCCGAGGAATGAAACCGGAAAGCTTCGAGCTCTCAGGTATCGCTGCACAGGCAGAGCGCGTAATTGTCGCTCGCCGCACCCTGGAACCGGGAGAGATCGTCACGATCAACGACGTGAAGATGTCATGGGTGGCCCGAGCTGCGCTACCTCAAGGCACATTAACCCAAGCCGCGGATGCTCTAGGTATGCAGGTTGACCGTCGAATTGCTGCTGGAACCCCTCTCAGCAAAAGGGTTGTTGCGCAGGTCATGATGGTAAACCGAGGAGCAACAGTAAACCTCGCAGTGGAAATGCCGGGCCTTGAAGTAACGGCCGAGGGCGTTGCCCTGGCTGCTGGTCCGAAAGGCGCCGTGATTCCAGTTCTGAATCCGAGTTCACACGAGGTGGTACAGGCTGTGATAGACGGTGAAAATCACGCTCACGTCATCCCTGGCAGCCGCCCAATGCCTCAGAGCGGGACAATTTCTTATTATAACCGCATGGTAGGACAAAGTGGCTGAGCTTTCCAAAATGGTTTGCGCGGGAAGCCGTCGACACCTCTTCCGGCTTGCAGCCTTCGGCCTTGTATCCCTGCTCGAAGGTTGCGGCACCTTCTCCAATCTTGCCTATGTTGGCCATGCGCCGCCGATGACGCCGATCACGAATCCGACAAAGGCACCATCATGGCGTCCGGTCAGCATGCCGATGCCGCCGCTCAGACGAGCACCAACGGAACCTGATAGCTTATGGCGCCGTGGGGCGCGTGCCTTCTTCAAGGATCAACGAGCTTCGCAGGTGGGTGACATCATCACCATCTTGATCAATATCAACGATGCCGCAACTTTGAAGGATCAGACCACACTTGGACGTACAGGCTCAGAATCCCTGGGCGTACCAAATCTTTTTGGCCTGGAGAGTCTGATTCCCCGTGTTCTGGGCAAATCGGTAAACCCATCGAGTCTGGTGTCTCTTTCCAGTGCAGGCAACTCGACCGGAACCGGGCAAATTCAGCGAAACGAATCAGTTTCTTTGTCCTTAGCGGGCGAGATCACGCAAGTATTGCCAGATGGTAATTTTGTCGTGGTAGCCCGGCAAGAGATGCGTGTGAATCACGAACTACGCGTTCTGACTGTTTCAGGTATTTGTCGTCCACAAGACATTTCAGGAAATAATACAATACAATCCAATCAGTTGGCGGAAGCCAGAATTTCGTATGGCGGCCGAGGTATTGTAAGCGGTGAACAATCACCGCGATATGGTCAGCAGGTTCTGGACGATATTGTTCCGTTCTGATTGTCCATCTGAAAGCATCTTGAATTTCTGTATTTATCTATAGACGGATATTAAAATATAATTTAACAATTTCAATGGGTGATGACTCGGTTCGTTTTCGCAGACCGACGCTATCTGTCTTTCGGTATGGAATAAGTGGTCTGCCTCAGAGTCCATTTCGAATCGTTTTTTTAACGAGCCAACCTGCGTAGCAAGAGGATGCTGGAAGCGGCGTAGAGGAAGGCCTCGACGCTTTCGATTTTGGCCTCGAAATCCTTTGCCAGCCGCCTGTTGCGATTGATCCAGGCGAAGAACCTTTCGACCACCCACCGGCGGGTGATGAC
>JAJZZR010000023.1 GCA_021797465.1 Pseudomonadota bacterium
GGCGCGGCGCCCCAAGCCGGCGCGCAGGGCGTCCTCGAGATCTATCTGCACGAGTGCATCGCGCAACCGCTGCGCCTCGGCGGACGCATCATCGCGGTAGCGGAAACCGGCGAGGTCAAGGTTCGCTTCGATCCGCTCGACGACGCGCTCTCGGCCGTCATCACCAAGATCGCCTTCCGCCGCCACCGCCGTCAGATCGCCGGACGACACATGCCGGGCCGGTATTGAGTGGCGCCGCATCCGGGCTCCTGCCCGGCCCGGCGCGCCTTGGGGCGCGCTCAGGCGTAGGTGTCGATCAGACCAACGCCGTGCAGCGCCGCCGTGCCGCCCACATCGCTCTGCGTCCCGCTCGCCTCGCCGAGCGTCGTGGCCGCGCTGCCCGCACCCGCACGCGACTGGTGCGGCGCATCGTGCGAGACCCCTGAGTCGGTCAGGGACAATCCCTGATTGGCGAACAAGTTGCGCAGCTCCGGCAACGCACGCGCGAGAGCCTGGCGGGTCTCGGGCTGTGCCGCCCCGAACCAGACGCTCGCCTGTCCATGTTGGACTGAGATGCTCACCTGCAAAGGTCCGAGATTCCGCGGCGACAGTTGCAGCGAAGCGGATTGAACACCCTGTTGTGTCATCCACGTCAGCCGCGCCGCGAGCTGCTCGGTCCACGCGCCGGATCCCACCTGCGCGGTCAACGCCGGGCCGCTACCCGCGCCCGACAAGCCGCTGGCCGTGGCTTGCGTGCTCGCCACGAGTTGCGCGGCGGTGAGCGCGCCTGCGCCGTTGGACTGTCCGGCGTTCGGGGCGGCGCCGGAATGTCCGCTAGCGGCCGTCGCGCCCGGCACTGATTGCGCAAGGACCGCATGCACTGCGGCCGTGGTGGATTGCGCCGCCGCGTCCGCGGGCTGGCCCGCTTGCGCCACAACGCCTGGATCGACCGCCGGCTCGCCCGCGCGGCTCGGCGCACTCGTGCGTACCTCGGCGTGTGGCGGCGGCGCCGGACCCGCCCGATCCATCAGGGCCATGGCCACCGCGACCGGATCAGTCTTGGTGCCGTGGCCGGAATCCCGGGCGCTCGCCTTGGCCGACTTGCCCTGCGCGGCGCCCGCGGTCCGTGCCGGCGGCCGCTCAGGCGCGGACAGGGACAACGCCAGCGTCTGCGAAAAGTCGGCTGCCGGCGGCGCGGTGTTCCCAGGCTGCGTACTCTTCCCGGCCGCGCTGCGGCCCATCGCGCCCTTGCGGGCTGAGCTCGCGCCGCCACCGCCGTCCGCGGCCGGGCCGCGCTGGGCTTGCCCGGACCGCGCGCGCGCCCCGGAAGGCCGCGCGCCCGTATCCGCCGCGGCGTTGGCGCCTTCGGTGCCGGCTGTCCGGGTCGTGCGGCCCGAGGCGCCCGCGGAGGAGACCGGTCCGCCCGCGCCACCCGCCGGCGATTCGCCTGCGATGCCGGCCCCGAGCGATGCGGCCGGCGCGGGCGAGGGACTCGGCATGGACGGGGACGCACTCAGGCTTCGCAAACTCTCAGTTGACACGGACCGATCTCCCGCGGGTCCATTGTTGTTGTGACCGTTCGTCCGTCTCGCGCTGCTCGCGCCGTTCCTCGTCGCCGCGTTCCTCGGCACGCCAATGCGCCGCCAGGGTGTCGATCTGGGATGCGCGCCGGGCGGCGCCGCGCCAGCTTTCCAGCTCGCTGCTGCGCTGCAGCTCCGCCTGGCCGAGCAGTTGACTCTGATGCTGCAGCGCCTCATCGAGCCGGCCCAGGAAAACCTGGTACTCGCGCACTCCCGCGCCGTCGAGGCCCGTCTGCGCACGGCGATGGAAGTCCTGCAGGTACGTGGCTCGGTAGTTCTCGAGCTCATGGAGGCGGGCACGGGTCTCGCGCACGCGCTGCTCGCACAGCGCGAGCGCCTCGGCCTTGCGCCGCTCGAGATCGCCCACCACACGTTGAACCAGAGCGATGCGTTGAGTCTTTTTCATGCGTTGCCTTCGGCGAGCAGCCCGTCGAGCGCGCCGAGGCTCGATGCGAGATCGACGCGCTCGCGCATGTCCTGCTGAAGAAACTGCTGCACACCGGGCCAGAGCCGGATTGCCTGATCGACCCGCGCGTCGCTGCCGCGCTGGTACGCTCCGATCGCCACCAGATCGCGGTGCTGCTGGTACGTCGAGAGAATCTGACGGAACTGGCGCGCGGCGCCGAAGTGCGCCGGAGAGACGATCTCGTTCATGGCGCGGCTGACGGACGCCTCGATATCTATGGCCGGATAATGACCGCCTTCGGCGATCCGCCGGGACAACACGATGTGCCCGTCGAGAATGGCGCGAGCCGCGTCGGCGATCGGATCGTTCTGGTCGTCACCCTCGGCAAGCACGGTGTAGAACGCGGTGATCGAGCCTGCGCCCGCGGCGCCGTTGCCGGCGCGCTCCACCAATTGCGGCAGCCGCGCGAACACCGAGGGCGGATAGCCCTTGGTGGCGGGTGCCTCGCCGATCGCCAGCGCGATCTCGCGCTGCGCCTGAGCGAAGCGTGTCAGGGAGTCCATCAGCAACAGCACACTCGCGCCCTGGTCGCGGAAATACTCGGCGATCGCCGTGGCGAGCCAGGCACCGCGCAGGCGCATCAGCGGCGGGGCGTCAGCCGGCGCGGCCACCACCACCGCCCGCGTGCGATCCTCCGGACCGAGGATCCGCTCGACGAATTCCTTGACCTCGCGGCCGCGCTCGCCGATCAGGCCGACCACGATCACCTGCGCGCTCGTGAAGCGCGCCATCATGCCAAGCAGCACGCTCTTGCCGACGCCGCTGCCGGCGAACAATCCGACACGTTGCCCGCGGCCGATCGTCAGCACTGAATTGATCGCCCGGATGCCGACGTCGAGCGGCTCACTGATCGGCTGACGCGAAAGTGGATTGATCGGGCGCCCTGCCAGACGGACGGTATCGGCGCAGACAATGGGCCCGAGTCCATCGAGCGGCTGGGCGCCGCCGTCGACGATGCGTCCGAGCAGCTCCGGCCCGACGTGCACGGTGCCGGCGCGCCGCCGCGGGATGACCCGCGCGCTCGGACCGAGTCCGTGCGCATCGCCGGCCGGCATCAGATACAGACGATCACCCGAGAAGCCGACTACTTCGGACTCGATGCGCGCGCCTTCGCCGGTGATCACATCGCAATAATCGCCGACCGCGGCTTGGCAGCCCGCCGCCTCGAGCGTCAGACCCACCATGCGAGTGAGCGCGCCCTCCAGCGGCGGCGGCCCCGTGCGTTCGACCGCCAGCAGGCTGCGGCGCAGGCCGGCGCGCCACAGCGCCGCGCTATTGGCTTCGAGTCGCCCGCTCATGGCGAATTCCGCGTGCCGGCGCGCAAATCACCCAGCGCCCCGGCGGCGATCGCCGCGACACGGCTCTCGAACAGCGCATCAACGCGCGAGGACTCGCTCTTCACGAGGCAGCCTCCGCGTGCCAGCGTGGCGTCCTCGACGATCGCCCAATGACGCTCCCCCGACGCCGGCGTGAGATGCTCGCGCACCGCCGCGGCATCCTCCGGATGCAGCACGACACTCACCTCGCGCGCGGCGGCTGGCAGCTGTGCGAGCGATTCGCGCACGATGGCGATGACTTGCGCCGGCTCCTGATGCAGCTCGCGCCGCGCCAGCTGTTTGCCGACCGCCAGCGCCAGCCGAACCAACTCCGTCTCGACCTCGGCGTCGAGCTGCGCGAGCGGATCGGCGAGGGCGGCGAGCATGGTATCGAGTCGCCGCGCGCGCTCGTCGAGAGTCGCTAGCCTGGCCCGGACGGCGCTTTCGCCGCGAGCCAAACCGGTCTCGTAACCGCGCGTCTCGGCCTGTTGCAACGCCTTCTGCAGCTCGCTCACCTGCGGACGCTGCGCCACTCCAAGGCCGACCACAGGTCCGGTCACCTGCGGCAGCTGCCAACGCTCGATACGCGCGGCGCTCGCGCGCTGGGCGGTCGGCTCAGACATACTGCTCTCCCTTGCCGCCGATGGTGATGGCGCCGCTTTCGGCGAGCTTGCGGGCCACTTTGAGGATTTCCTTCTGCGCTTCTTCCACTTCCGAGAGACGCACCGGTCCCTTGGCCTCCAGGTCGTCCTTGAGCATCTCGGCGGCGCGCTGCGACATGTTCTTGAAGATCTTCTCCTTCAGCGCCTCGTCCGTGCCCTTGAGCGCCAGCAGCAATTGATCGCTCGCGACCTGCCGCAGCAGCTCCTGCATGCTGCGATCGTCGAGCTCGATCAGGTTGTCAAACACGAACACCAGCTCCTCGATGCGCGCCGCGAGCGCCTCGTCGTTCTTCGCCACCTGCTCCATCAGCGAGCTCTCCTGGCTGGGCTCGAGGAAATTGATGATGTTAGCGACGGCTTTGGCGCCGCCTAGCACCGAAGTCTTGCCGGTCGACTTTCCGGCGAACTGCTTCTCGATGATGTCGTCGAGCTCGGAGAGCGCGTTCGGTTGAACTCCGTCGAGCAACGCGATGCGCGCAACCACTTCCGGGCGAACCGCCTCCGGCAGCAGTGTCAGCACTTCGGCCGCCTGGTCCGCCTCGAGATACGCGAGCACGATGGCGATGATCTGCGGATGCTCCTGACGGACCAGCTCGGCCACCGCCCGCGAATCCATCCACTTCAGCGCCTCCAGGCCCTTGCTGCTGCGGCCGATGTTGATCCGATCGATGATGCTCTCGGCCTTGCCGGCGCCGAGCGCATCGACCAGAACCTTGCGCAGAAATTCATCGGCCCCCACGCCCACCGAAGTTTGAGTCTCGACGCTCGAGGTGAACTCCGCCATCA
>JAJZZR010000516.1 GCA_021797465.1 Pseudomonadota bacterium
ATCTACGCACTAGCGCTACTTGCGAAAGTGGTTAGCTGACCAAGGGAGGTCGCGTGTGTCTAGCATTAAAATGCGCACCCTTTTGATCTCTCAGCATTATTTCGCTAAATCTCAGCTAATAATGCAGTTGGACGGCCAGCGATACCTGAAGCCGCGAACCAGCGGTACCCGCTTGTCCCGGTTACCCAGGAGATGACGATCGTGGGGGTCGTGGTGATGAAGATGCGGGTGTATTGAGGGCCACTTCCAATTACTGGGTAGCAGAATAACCAGCGGCACAAGGATAAGAGCATGGCGCAGAACGGCTCAAGCAAGAACGGCAACGGAGGAAGCCTCGGCTTCGAAGCGGAACTCTTCAAAACCGCCGACAAGCTGCGTGGCAACATGGATCCCTCCGACAACAAGCACGTCGCGCTCCAGTTCGGGTTCATTGTTCTGACGTACATATCGGACGCCTTTTCAGCAAAATTCGAAGTGACCAACACCAACAATTGGTTCAGAGTTTTCCGCGATGGTACGTTTCTCAAGTACACACAATGAGCGAGTCGCGGATGCAATATACGGAACAGCAGCAACAGGCCATCGATCATCTGGATGCCAACCTCCAGGTGATTGCCTGTGCGGGATCTGGCAAGACCCAGGTGCTGGCCCAACGCATCGTCAACATCCTGAGCACCAAGGCCGCCGAAGGGATCACCCCGGCGAACATCGTGGCCTTCACCTTCACCGAAAAAGCCGCCGGCGAACTCAAGGATCGCATCCATCGTCTGTGCCGCGAACAGTTGGGACGTGACGTCGGATTGGCCGAGATGTTTGTCGGCACCATCCACGGCTTCGGCCTGGACCTGCTCCAGTCCTACCTTTTCCGCTTCCTCAAATATTCGGTGCTGAGCGAGGTGCAGCAGCGCCTGCTCATTGATCGCTACAGTATCCAGAGCGGTTTGCGTGACCTCGTCACTCACGACGGGAAGCAACTGGAGCGCTGGAAGGATTCCAAGCTCTACATGAAAATCCTTTCCCTGGTACGCGAGGCGCAGATCGACGAGGGCGCGCTGGGAGACCACCCGGTGCGCCAGGCCTTGGACAAGTACAAGGCCTTGCTACACGACCACCGTTACCTCGACTTCAGCATGATCCTGACCGAGGCGGTCGAGGCGCTGATGAACGATGCCGGCCTGCGGCAAAAGATGGCGGACCGGGTGAAATACCTGATTGTGGACGAATACCAGGACGTAAACCCTTTGCAGGAAGGCTTGATCCGCCTGCTTCACGACCTCGGCGCCCAGTTGTGCGTGGTCGGCGACGACGATCAGACCATCTACCAGTGGAATGGCAGCGACATCGCCAACATTGTCGGCTTCGCCGACCGATACCCCGGCGTCACGCGGGTGGCCCTGGCCGAGAATTTCCGCAGCAGCGAGGGCGTGGTGGAAAGTGCCCGGCAGGTCGTGGAACGTAACGACGGACGGTTGGAGAAGCGCATGCAGAGCGCCGGCACCCAGGCCTTCCGGCATGGCGACCTGCTCTGTCTCAAGTTCGACAGCCCGACAAGCGAAGCCCAGTGGATCGCCCGCAAGATTCAGGAAATACGCGGCATGCCTTTCACTGAGAATGGCGAGACCCGTGGCCTGTCCTGGTCCGACTGCGCCATCCTGCTGCGCAGCGTGAAGAACAGCGCCGGGCCCATCCTGGATGCCTTGCGCGAGGCCGGCATCCCCTACGTGGTCAAGGGCATGGCCGGGCTGTTCGACACCGCCGAGGTCCAGGCGGCTTGCGCCGTCTTTCACTATCTGGCCGGCGGCGTCCCGGCGGCCACCCTTGAACAGGCATGGCAGCAGGCCGATCTGGGCCTGACCCCGGCGCAAGTCCGGCAAGGCATCGCCTGGCTGGATGCCGAAAAAGCCGACTGGCCCAACCGCTGGCAGCAGTCGAGTTACTCTCTCCAGGGCGCCTACACGGGTTTCCTCGCTGCGATCGAGCTGCGGGAAGAAGCCATCCCCCATCACGACGGGGATGAGCGGGCGCGAGGCGAAATCGTCTTCTACAACCTGGGCAAGTTCAGCCAGGTCATCACCGATTACGAGACCATCCACTTCCACACCAAGCCCGACGACCTGTATGCGAACTTCTCCGGCTATCTGATCCACAACGCCCCGGACTACTACCCCGAGGGCTGGGAGGACGCCGGCTTCGCCCAGCCGGATGCCGTGCAGGTCATGACGGTGCATCGTGCCAAGGGCACGGAATTCCCCGTCGTCTTTCTGCCCAACCTGGTCAAGAACCGTTTCCCCGCCAAGGGGCAGGGCGGGCGCAAGTGGTCTCACGTCCTGCCTGCCGCGGCGGTGGTGGGCGGTGACCGCCTCGACGGCGGTGAGGCGGACGAGCGCCGCCTGCTTTACGTCGCCCTGACCCGGGCCAAGAAATACCTTTATTGCACCTGGGCGCCCGAGGCGGCCAAAGGCATGTTCGCCAAGGAGTCGCCCTTCCTGCGCGAAATCACCGCCTCCGCTTACGTGCTGACTCGCGAACCCGCGTCGCCGGCCGTCGAGAAATTGCCGCCCCGGCCGCGCCAGGAGCAGTCGGAGATCCTGCTCACCTTCAGCGAGCTGAAGTACTTCTACGAGTGCCCGTACCAGTTCAAGCTGCGCTTCATGTACGGCTTCAACCCGGGTTTCCACGAAAAGCTCGGCTTCGGCAAATCGCTCCACGACGCCCTGGCGGAAGTCCACCACAAGGCGCTGGATGGCGAATACCTGGATGCCGGCGCGGTGCCGCAACTGCTCGACACCCACCTGCACCTGCCCTACGCCTGGCAGCAATTGCGCGATGACATGCGGGTGCAGGCGGATCGGGCCCTACGCCGCTACCTAGACGAGAATGGCCAACTACTGGACAAGATCGAGTACGCCGAGAAGGCCATCGAGCTCAAGCTCGCCGACGGCGTCGTGGTGCATGGCCGCATCGACCTGATCCGCCGCACGGACACCCAGCAGATCATCATCATCGACTTCAAATCCACCGAGCGTGCCCAGGAAGAGGACGTCACCAGCCGCCAGCTCCACATCTATGCCCTGGGTTACCAGCAGCTCACCGGCCGCTCAGCGGACCTGATCGAAATCTACAACTTGGACCAGGGCGCCGGCACAGCCCAGCGGGAGCTGGTGGAGGAACACCTGCTGCGGGAAACGGAAGATCTGGTGGTCGCCGCCGGCCGCGACATCCGCGACAACCGGTTGTGCCGCGTGGCCCGCTGCAACGGCTGCGACATACAGGGCATCTGCCGGTCAGACATCGGCCAATAATCAAGGGAGCACCCAAAATGCCGAACATCGACATCACCCAGCCCGAACTGGTCTGGCCCGGCAAGTACGATGAGCACGGCAACCGCGTCGTCAATCGCGGCGTGGCGCTGCCCTTCCAGGTGGTGGAGACCATCAAGGAGGGCCGCGCCAGCCGCGCCGTCGGCCACACCACCGACCTGTTCGCCGCCAAGCCGAGCGGGCAGGACGAGTGGCGCAACAAGCTCGTCTGGGGCGACAACCAGCTGGTCCTGGCCAGCCTGATGGCAGAGTTCGCGGGCAAGGTGGATTTGATCTACATCGACCCGCCTTTCGGCACCGGGTCGGATTTCTCCTTCAAGGTGCTGGTGGGCGATGGTGACGATCCCCTGCCGGGCAAAGAACCCTCCCTGATGGAGGAAAAGGCCTACCGGGACACCTGGGGCGGCGGACTGTCCTCCTACCTATCGATGCTGGCATCGCGCCTTGAACTGCTGCGCGGCCTGCTCTCCGAAACCGGCTCGATCTTTGTCCATCTGGACGTTCACGTCGGTCCGTACGTCAAGGTGCTGATGGACGAGATATTCGGCAAGGAGAACTTTCAGAACGAGATTGCCTGGTATTACTACAACAAGCTGCACGACAGCCGGAAGCGGCTGTTGCCGAAGGCCTTCGACCAGATTCTCTACTACGTCAAATCGAAGCAGGCGAGCTACACGTACAACGCCCTCAAAGAGCCACGCGATAAAGCGGTCAAGAAACTCAGATACAAGAAGGTCGATGGAAAAATCCAGAACATTATCGGCGAGGACGGCAAGGCGGAAACCTACATCAGCGAAGAACGGACAGTAGACAACATCTGGCGCATCCGATGCCTTCAGCCCGCCAACAAGGCCGAGTGGGTGCATTACGACACCCAGAAACCCGTCGACCTGATTGAGCGGGCATTGGCTTTGGCCTCTAAACCGGGCGATCTGGTCTTGGATTGCTTTGCCGGTTCGGGCAGCACTCTGGTGGCGGCCGAACGCAACGACCGCCGCTGGATCGGCTGCGATCTCGGCCGCTTCGCCATCCATACCACCCGCAAGCGCCTGCTGGACATCCCCGACTGCAAGCCCTTCGAAGTCCTCAACTTGGGCCAGTACGAGCGCAAGTATTGGCAGGGCGTGAGCTTCGGCGACGAGCGACCGGCGGAACAGGAGGTCGCGGTGGTGGCGGCCTATGCGCGCTTCATTCTCGATCTGTACCACGCCCAGCCGATCGCCGGCACCCACGTGCATGGCAAGAAGGGCGCGGCGCTGGTGCACGTGGGCGCGGTGGACGCGCCGGTGACCATCCGCGAGGTGAACGAGGCCGTGGCGGAAGTCGCCGCCCTGGGCCAGAAGGAACTGCACGTGCTGGGCTGGGAGTGGGAGATGGGCCTGCACGATCCGCTCGCCCAGCAGGTGCAGCGCAGCCATCAGGTGAAACTGCGGCTGCTCAACATTCCGCGCGAGAGA
>JAJZZR010000393.1 GCA_021797465.1 Pseudomonadota bacterium
GCAGCTCGTACACCGACACCGCCGGCGGGCGCGGCATGCGCCTCTGGAGGGTCCGGGCCCGCTCCACGAGCACACGGCGGCGATCGTCACTCCAGGCCTTGTGCAGCTCGACGGCCCAGGATTCCAGGATGTCGTGTGGAGAGGCGAATGCGCCGAGGATCGCCGCCGGAAGCTCGGCGAACTTCAGCAGCCGGGTTACTTGCGTGGGCGTGATCCCCAACCCGCGGGCCATCTCCTCCCGCGAGCCGAACAGATTCCGGCGCAGCAGCTTCGCGAGCCACAGACCCCGCTCGTACGCGCTGGCCTGCTTGCGCAGGGTGTTCTCGGCTTCGACGGCCGCGGCCGCCTGCCGGTCGGTGAGCTCGCGGAGCTCGACACGCAGCGGTACCTTCAGCTGTCGCGCGATGAACAGCCGGCGCGTGCCGCAGATGATCTCGATATCGAAGTCCGGTTCGCCGGCGAGCGCCCGACCGACCACCGGAACCAGCTGTCCGTTGCGCGCCACGCTGTCGAGCTCGGCCCGGCACGACACCTCGGTCACGTCATCTTCGATCCGCTCATTGAGCGCCCAGAGGCGACACCGGAACGGATCGGCGTTCACGAGCGGACCGACGTCGCGGATGGCGTGCCCGCTCACGGCGCATCTCCGTCCTCTCGGGACTCGCGGGCGTAGAAGTCGCGCAGCTCGCGCTCGGTGCTCGCGGGTATGGCATCGACGGCGGGCAGACTATGCGAAGCGGTCTCGAACAGGACCGCCGGATCCTGTCCTTCGTACCCGCCCAGGTTGGGACGGTGGATGCGATAGCCGAGCAGGTCGCGCAGGGCCGGCGGGAACTGTTTGGCCACGGCCGGCGGATAGGATAGAAAGGCGTTTTCGTACTGCTTCAGCCAGCCGAGGCAGTAGCTCACGATCAACCCGGTCCGCGGCCGGTCAGTGCGATTCGCGCCCGCGCAGTGGGTCAGCGAGCCGAGGTACACCAGCGCCGACCCGCGCGCCATGGCGGCGACCGTGGCCTGCGCGAGATCGAGCTCGCGAGACAGGCGCGTGAATTGGCTGCGGGGCCAGAGGAGGGTGGCGCCGTTGTCGGCGGTGAAATCCGACAGCGCCCACATGACATTGACCAGGTACTCGACGCCGCCCTTGGGGCACGGCCACATCTCCTCGTCCCGATGCGGCACCTGCCGCCGCTCGCCGGGGTGCAGCCGAACCGCCTGGGTGAGATTGAGTTGATACCAGTCGCAGTGCGGTCCGAGCACCGCGTCGAGGAGGCGCAGTATCACCGGGTGCAGGACCAGCTCTTGCGAGGCCGGCGACTTCAGCGGCACGGAACCGAAGCGGGTGGTGTTCCAGCCGTAGAAATCGCCCTGACAGCGCGGCGTCGCCGCGAACCACGGATCGAGCTGCGCGTTCAGCCGGCTCACGCTGTCATCGGGCAGCAGCCGATCGAAGATGACGTAGCCGCTGGCGCGCAGAAGGTCGAGTGGCGTCGGGGATGCATGCACCCGGGCACCCCCGCGCGGCTCGTTCGCCCCAATCGACACCATGGTGTCGGTCATGACCGCGCTCGTCGGGGGATGGACGGGTCCGCGGCAAGCGCGGCGGGCGGCGGGGGGGCGAGGGCGTGCAGTCGCGTGACGGGGATCGGTATGCGGTGCAGCCGCCGCACGCGCCGCAGTCCCGCCGTCGTGATCGTCGCCGCGGCCGCCGCAATCTCCTGGTCGCCGGCGCCGAGGCGTGGGCCGAGGGATCGCGCCTCCCAACCGCAGTGCAGCACGAGGCGCAGCAGAGCGCGGTTCACCGCGAAGACAACTGCCTCGATGCCGTACAGGAGTCCGGTCTCGAGCACACCGCACACCGTCTCCCAGATGAGCGCGTGCGAGCGGCCGCCGCCGCGCAGGCCCGGCGCCACGCAGAACCGCGAGGCTTCCCAGACCGCCGGCCCGTGCGGGATGGCGGCCAGGCATGCGATCGGGAACAGCTCGCCCATCAGGTGCGGACGTTCCGTCGGCAGCAGCCGCACCGAGGCAAGAATGGGACCGGACGGCTCGTCCTTGGCGAGCAGATAGACCGTATCGTCGCAATCGTAGCGGTCGATCTCCCGATCCCCGGTGACCGGAACGTTCCAGCCGGCACCGTCGACGAAGATGATCTTTCGCTGGCGATGCATGGCCGCGAGGTCGGCGGCGAACTGCGAGCGGTTGTCGGCGTTGACGAGGAAGATCATGGCGCGCTCCGGGTTTTCGTACCGTGGAGCAACCCTGCGCGATGGCGGGGCGCGCGCCAACCCTCTGATCAGGGGAGGGGGCGGCGGGCGGACGGCCGCCCGCGGGCACGTCTGTTGCATCCGCCGGCGGTACAGGCGCGTCGCGCCCGCGCCGCAGTCGCCGGCCCCTACTTCGGCGCCCCGTCGGCGCAGGAGATCTGTCCGCTCCTGAGCGCCTGAACCACCGCCTGGATCCGCGTGATCACGTCGAAACGCTGCTTGGCGCGCTCGATGTGGTAGTGGACCGTGCATTGACTCAGCCCCAATAGGCGGGCGATCTCCCAGTCGGTCTTGCCGCGCGCGGCGAGCGCCAGGCACTCCCGCTCGCGTGGCGTCAGCTGCGCGGACGGCGCGTCACCGAGTTGGATGCGGGCGCGGCCCGCGCAGGCATACAGACACAGGGCCAGAAGCTGCACTGTGGTGTAGCTGCGCGGGTCGAGCGCGCCGCCCGCGGGGACCACCGAGCATGAGGCCCGGGGCGAGTCGGGCGGGGCGAAGGCATGCAGCGGCATCGTGTACCCGTGCTCGATGCCGTAACCGGCCGCTTCCTCCAGCACGAGTCGCTGCGGCGGGGTGATCGGCCGCGCCGCGAAGGCCGCATCCCAGAAGAACGGCAGGGGCGTGCGCGCGGCGAGCCGCAGCACCGGGTCGATGCGCAAGTGTCCCGCCGCGCGGAAGCGCTGCGCCCACGCGGCCGGGTAGTTGTGCAGCAGGATCGCCGCGCCGGACGGATCGCGGGGATCGCTGTGCGCGCAGCAGGCGAAGTAGCGGAAGCCGAGACTCTCGATCGCCGTGCGGAACGCGGCGCCGATCCCCGCGAGTGAGCCTGACTCGCTCTGGCAGCGCTCGAGGAAGGACTGGAGCAGCTCGATGTGATCCATGGGATGCCGATGCGCCGCGGTGTTCTCCCCGCCGTCGCGTGCGCGTCAAAGTCAGGACTCCCGCGCATGTTTCCCCGGCAGGGGACGGCGACGCCCAGCGCTAGAGTGGCGCAGTCCGCCGGCGGATTCACGCGTCGCGCGCACCGTCTTTTGACGCCTTGACAGTCCGCCGCCGCAGGAGTAATTCGTCGGCGTGGTTGGGCCGGCGACGCGTGGGCAAACAGTGCCCGATGCGGCGGACACTGTGTGACTTGACAATAACTCGGGCGCGGTCGGCTCCAACCCGGCATGACCGACGTTGTCGGGGCGGCGTAGCTGCCGCCGGGATCGGCTCGGGATCCCGCCGGGCGCTGCGGGCGCCGCAGCGCGCCAGAGGGGGATCATGGGAGGCCGGGCACGGTGCGTGTCCGGAATGTGGGACTGCGCATGATGCAGACGAGGGTGTACATCGTCGATGGGGATCCGGGGATACGCAGGGAACTGCGGCGGACGTTCACATCCACCGGTTACCTGACGCGGAGCTTCGCCTCCGGGATCGCATTCCTTCAGGCCTGTACGCGCCTGCCCGCCGGCTGCGTGATCCTGGATCTGGCGTTGCCGGGATCGGGCGGTGTCGAGGTCATGCGCGAGCTTGCGGCGGCCGGTTACCGCTGGCCCGTGATCGTGCTCGCCGAGCATGCCGATCGGGCGAAGGCGCAGTGCGCGCTACACGCCGGCTCGGTGTTGTTTCTGCAGAAGCCGATCCGGGCGGCGGAGCTCCTGGCCGCGGTGCTGAACGCGGGGGCGGCGCTGCGCGGCGAGGGCGGCCCGCGGCACGACGGCGCGCTCTCGCGCGCCGTCACGCTGCTGACGCCCCGCGAGCAGGAGGTGCTCGAGGCGCTGTTGGGCTCCGAACGCATCAAGCAGACCGCCGCGCGGCTCGGGATCGCCGAGAGCACGGTCAAATCGTGCCGCATGACCATCAAGAGGAAGCTCGGCGCAAACAGCACCGCGCAGCTGATTCAACTGGTCATGCGCGCCGGGGTCGGGTTCGGGGCGCGAACGTAGCGGCGAGGGCGCCGCGCCCGGGAGTCAATTCCGGCGCCAGGCGCGCGCCATGCGGCGCATGCGATCCGACGCGTCGGCGGTCTCTTCGCGGATCTCGGTGCCGGTGAGCGCCAGGAACGCCTCCTCCAGCGTGCCGGTGCCGGTGCGCGCCTTCAGCTCCGCTGAGCTACCGAGGTCGACGATACGCCCGTGATCGATGACGGCGATCCGCCCGGCCACCCGATCGGCCTCGTCCATGTAGTGGGTGGTGAGGAACACCGTGACACCTTCGTCCTTGTTGAGCTGCCGCACGTGCGTCCACAGCTGGTTGCGGCTTTGCGGGTCGAGGCCCAGAGTCGGCTCGTCGAGGAACAGGATCCGCGGGGTGTGCAACAGGCCGCGGGCGATCTCCAGGCGGCGCATCATTCCGCCGGAGTATTGCTTGACGAACTCCTCGCGCCGCTCCCACAGACCGAACAGCTCGAGCAAGGCGCGGATGCGCTCGCGGCGCACCTTGCGCGGAACGTGATAGAGCACGCCGTGCAGCTCGAGGTTCTCCCAC
>JAJZZR010000435.1 GCA_021797465.1 Pseudomonadota bacterium
ACGCCTGAAGTCGTACGAGAAGTTCGCCGAGATGATCGACCGGCACTGGGACGGCATCGCCGCCTACTGCGATCCGCGCAACAAGGTCTCGCTCGGCTTCGTCGAGGGATTGAACAACAAGATCCGTGTCATCCAGAGGCGCGCCTACGGTCTGCACGACGAGGAGTACCTCAAACTGAAGGTCCTGACCTGCATGCTTCCGGAGCTCTGATCAAAAATTGAGCAGAACTCACCCACACGATTTCACGAAGAGCCACTTTTTCATTTCCTGTTCCGGAATCGACATTCTCCACGCCGAACCATCGTCCCGATCCGCTCTCGCAGGGCATCTGGCGCACCACTGAATGCGCCGAAGCACCTGGCACTATGCCGCGGTCGCGGCCTGGCGCACCTGCTCGATTGCGGCAAGCAGCTCGTCCACCTGCTCCGAGCTGAAAAGTTCATCCGGTCCGCGTGGCGTCAAATCGGTGAACGGGGATTCGTACAGCATGGCCGCATCCAGGATGCCGTGCTCGGTCAGATGGTCCACGATAAGGTTCACGAACTCAATCTGGTTGGCACTGAGCGCCTTGCCGCTGAGAAACCCGGCCATTGCTTCTTTTGCCGCTTGGCGATCGAGGCCGATCAGGGAGCGCACAAAAAGCCCCAACCCGTGTGATTCCTCGGTGGCACGCTGAATGTCCTCCGGGGCTCCGACGCCACTCTCGGCGAGGATGCGTTGAAGCTCGCCGAGATCAGCAGCCGTCAAAGCTTTGTTCATCCGAAGCTTACGAATCGAAATGTGGTCCTGATGTGTACGCAGGAACGCCTGCGCTTTGGCTCGGAATTTCGTGTAATTCGTGGCTTCCCCAAAACCCGGCAATTCGACCGCCGTCTCACCGCCGATCTCGTCCTCGAAGTCGGTATAGATCGGTCTTCGCTTTTGCTTCTCGATGAGTTTGATGAGGTCACGCAGACGCCGGCGCATGCCTTCCAGCATCGCGACGGTAACGTCCTGCCACCACTCGTCGGTTTGCACATCGTGGATCAGTACCATCTGATCGCGCACCATCGGAATCGCCGACTTCTCCTCCAGCAGACCGGCGAGGTCCTTAACTTGGTCCCGCAGGCGAACAAAGCCCGGTTCTGAGCGCAGCATCGCGAGCTCAAGATTCAGCACGAGGAGGTCAAACCGCTTTGCTTCCTCGTTCTCAGGATCGAGTTCTGACGGTAGTCCGGCCACTTCGTGCGACAGCTCCGCGAGCGCTTCCGGGGGCAAGACCGCCCACGCCTCGGGCTTGGCGTACTTTTCGACGAGGCGCCGGTGCGGTCGCACCACGAAGTTGTCGAGGTTCATCGCTGCCGTCTCCCGCTGCAGCAACCCGGCCTGCAGACGACGCACGTCCTCGTTTGTCTTCGGGTCGCCATAGGCTTCCGCAGCTTCCTGGACGACCCGGCCCTCTACCTCACCGGAGCTCCGATGGTCGAGTTCCCCAATCAGCTCCAGGCGTGCTTTGAACAACCGCTTGCTGAGCGAATCACCGACTGCACCCTCGGTAGCAGGAATGTTCTGGCTGAAGTACTCCAGGTTCTGGCAGTAGTCGAAAACGCAGAAGAATTCCTTGTCCTGTCCGGGTCCGAACAGATCCGCGCACAGCCGTGTACCCCGGCCGAGCATCTGCCAGAATTTTGTCTTCGAGCGCACCAACTTGAAGAACACCAGGTTCACAACTTCCGGGATGTCGATGCCAGTGTCCAGCATGTCCACCGAAATGGCGATGTGCGGAACCTTGTCTTTGGCCGAAAAGTTGTCAATCAGACTCTGCGCATACTCGGTCTTGAACGTGATGACGCGCGCGAATTCACCCTTGTAGTGCGGGTAATTGGCGTTGAAGCGCTCAGCAATGAACTCCGCGTGGTGCTGGTTCTTGGCAAACAGAATGGTCTTGCCGAGCCGGTCGCCGCCCGCCACCGTCAGACCTTGCGTCATCAGGCGCTCCAGCACTTTGTCTACGGTGTCTTTGTTGAAAAGCCATTTATTGACGGCCTCAGCTTCGACACGATTGGGCACATTTCCATCGTCGTCCCACTCAAGCGCGTCCCATTGATCCTTGTCCTCTTCGGACAAGTCGTCGTATTTAATGCCTTCGCGCTGAAATTTGAGCGGTACCGATACTGCCTTGGGCGGCACGAGAAAGCCGTCGCGCACCGCCTCGTCGAGCCCGTAAGCGTCGGTCGGCACACCGTTTTCGAGATCGAACAGGCTGTAGGTGTTGCGGTCCACCTCGTCCTTGGGAGTAGCCGTAAGACCGACGAGTAGTGAGTCGAAGTAGTCGAAGATTGCGCGGTATTTCTGAAAAACGGAGCGGTGGGCCTCGTCGATGATCACAAGATCGAAATGCCCGACGCCGAAGCGGCGCTGCCCGTCCCGAGTTTCATCAATGAGGCCCATCATCGTCGGGTAAGTGGAAACGAAGACCCGCCCCTCAGCGTCCTTCTCGGTGACCAGGTTCACAGGCGACGCATCGGGCAGGTGGCGCTTGAAGGCGGTGACCGCCTGGTTCACGAGTGCGACGCGATCCGCCAGGAACAGCACGCGCTTGACCCAGTTGCAGCGCATCAGCAAATCGCACAGTGCGATCACCGTACGTGTCTTGCCGGCACCCGTGGCCATGACCACCAGCGCCTTGCGGTCGTGGTCGCGCTCGAAGGCCTCGGCGATACGTCGGATGGCGCGCGTCTGGTAGTAGCGCTCGACGATAGCCGAATTGATCTCCGCTTCCGCCAGCAGTTTGCGCGTACTGCGCCGCTGGATCGCCAGCTGGAGCTCCGCCTTCGTGTAGAAGCCCTGTACCGCGCGCGGCGGGTAATGTGAGTCGTCCCAGAGCCAGTGCTCGTAGCCGTTTGAATAGAAAATCAACGGGCGCTGGTGAAATTGGCGCTCCAGGCAATCAGCGTAGAGCTTCGCCTGCTGCTGACCGACGCGCGCGTCGCGCCGAGTGCGCTTGGCTTCAACGAGCCCCAGCGGCTTGCCGTCGTCGCCCCAGAGCACGTAGTCGACATAGCCGACGCCCTTCTGATTGGGCATCCCGCTGACCTCGAACTCACGGTCCCGCGGCTGATCGAGCGGCCAGCCGGCCTCCTTCAAGAGTAGGTCAATGAAGTAGTCGCGAGTCTCAGCCTCGGAGTAGTCGTGCGTGTCCGGCTGCGCCGCTGCCGCCTGCTTGGCCGCTGTCACTTCAGCACGCAAACGTTTCAGTTCGTCGTCTAGGGCAGACTTATCGGCCAGCAACGCGGCGAGGCTTTCATCG
The DNA here is from genome assembly GCA_021797465.1 of Pseudomonadota bacterium. Taxonomy (GTDB): domain Bacteria; phylum Pseudomonadota; class Gammaproteobacteria; order Steroidobacterales; family Steroidobacteraceae; genus 13-2-20CM-66-19. Next base: position 3,291 of record JAJZZR010000435.1, read on the forward strand.
CGTTCACGCAAGTTGGCTTCAAGCTTTTGCAGCTGCTCTGTCGTCTGCCCGCGAACGGGTGTCGCCTTCGGCAGCGCGCTCGCATTGAACGCCAGACCCGGCGACGGCCTTGCAGTGCGACCGTAGGTACGCGCGAGCCAGTACGTCACGTGGAACAACTCGCGCAGCGCCACGACCGCATCGTCTAGCGGAATCGCCCGATGCCCATGCACAGCGCGGTTGCCCAGGGTGTTGATAACCCGCGCTTTGCTGAACACGGCTTCGCCGGCGGCTTGCTTGAAGCTCGGCTCGTGGATCAGCGCCGACAGGTTGTCCTGGTACGGCATCTTCAGCGTTGCATCGTGCTTGTAGGCCCAGCCCACCGCGAGTTCGAGCGCTCGCCGTGCATAGAAGCACGCCGTGCGTGGATCCGCATGAACGGCGCTTTCGGCCCGTACGGCCGAGTCATAGACCGCAGACCACTCCGATTGCAGAAATGCGAACTGACTCACGTGCTGTCCTCTGCGGTCAGGGCACCGGGGCCCGCATCGTTGAACAGAGCGATGTAGGGCGCATACCGAAAGCGCCGGTTGCGCGCATGGCCCGTCATTTCATTGAGCACACCGAGCTTGACGAGACGAGACACTAGGCTGTTCGCCGCCGCGTACGTCGTGCCTATCAGCTTCTGTACGTCCCCGACCGCGACGATCGGCCGATCGAAGAGTGATTCGAGGACCTTGTAGCCGTTACCCGCCGCGCGGCCAAGCTGCTCCGTGATTGCGGCGCGATGTTGCTCGCGTAGTTGCAGAATTCGTCGCGCGGTTTGCGCGGCTTCCGCTGCCACCTCGATGACACCGCGCAGGAAGAACAGCAGCCACTCTTCCCAGGCGCCGCGATCGCGTACCGCCTGTAAGTGCTCGTAGTACGCCTGCCGGTGCTGCTTGAAGTAGTGCGAAAGGTACAGCACGGGCTTGTGCAGCACCCCGCGCTCGGTGAGCAGGAAGGTGATCAGCAGCCGGCCCACACGACCATTGCCGTCCAGAAACGGGTGGATCGTCTCAAACTGCACGTGTGCCAGCGCGATCTTCACCAGCGGCGGCAGCGTATCCTGGGCATGTAGGAACGTCTCCAAGTTCCCCAGAGCCTCCGGCACCACGTGGGGTGGCGGTGGTACGAAGCTTGCGGTGGTAAGCGTACAGCCGGCCGGTCCGATCCAATTCTGGCTGGTGCGCAGCTCGCCGGGCTGCAACCGTCCGCCGCGTACCCCTCGCATCAATTCAGCATGGATCTCGCGGACCAGCCGCACCGACACCGGCAGCTCGGGCAGCCGTGCGAGTCCATGGTTCATCGCTCGCACGTAGTTGACCACCTCGTCCACATCCCGCGGCAGATTCTGATCGAGGAGCTGTGCCTCGGCGGCCAGCAGATCCTGGAGTGAGCTTTGCGTGCCCTC
>JAJZZR010000064.1 GCA_021797465.1 Pseudomonadota bacterium
ACCAGCTTGGACACGCGGCCGATCCCCGAGATATAGGACACACTGGACACCGGGTGCGTGCCGAGCAGGTAGTTGGCCGCCCGCAGCGTGTAGTTCGGCCCGACGAGACCGGGAAACGCCTCGTGGAGGAAGTACATCTCGACGCCGAACTCGGCCACCTGCGCCGAGTTGCCCCAGCTGCCGAGGGAGGGCGGCACGCCGAACGGGGTGGCGGCCAGCTTGCGATTCAAGCGCACAACGTAGGCGGCGACCGCGGTCCGCAGGTGCCTGCGGTAGCTCGCCGCGAGGTACGGCAGCGCCCGCACCGCCTGCCAGCCGCCGAAGCCTATCTGTCGCAGCATCCCCGGGAACATGCTCTCGACCTGCCGCTTGTACGGTGCGGCGCCGTGCGTGGCGATGAGCAGCTGCAACGCCGCCGTCCACTTGGGCGGTCCCATGGCGTGCTCGCGGTAGCCTCCCGAGCCCTCCGTGAAGGGCGGCCAATGCGGCCGGGGTGGGGGATTGGTCTGCATGCGGTGCCAGAGCTCGATTGCGGTGGTGAGGCACTGGCGCGACAGCGGGTCGTTCCAGCCCCGCAAGGTGACCGAGGCGGCCGCAAGCGATGCCGCCGCCGCGTATTCCATGCTGGGCCGGTACTGGGTCCAGGCCCACGTGTCATCCGGCCATCCGGAGTGGATCCCTTTGACGGGACCGGGCCCGTACTTGGGGTTGTAGATCAACCCGTTGTTCAGAGACGCCGCGTCGCCGGTGGCCGTGTAGCCCTCGAGGTACGGCTGCTGGATGCCCATGATGGTGTGGCCGAACGCATGGATCTGCGCAAGGGTTTGCAGGACGCCTTGCTCGACTTGCTCGACCAAGTCGGGGACGCCGTCAGGCTTGTGCATCACGACCGAGCGGGTCTTCTCGTTCACCGTCAACTCGTCCCATTGGGGATGGAACGTGGCGTAGGTGAGGGCGAGGTTCTGGATGGTCCCGTACTGGCCGAAGGCGTCGTTGTCGAAATCGCCCGCGTCGTACCAGCCGCCGATGTTCAGCCCGGGGATGCGCTCGCCAGGCTTGTAGGGGGACTCGATGTTGGGCCCCATGAAGTAGCCATCGAAATGCGTCAAATTCGGCGGCGCCTGCAGCGCGTCGTTCATGTCGGACAGGCCGTGCCAGACATGGTAGGCGTCGCGCACCGATACGTGGTCCATCTGCACGGCGAGGAACCCGTCGAGCGTGGTCTGCCACGTGTGCGTGTAGACGTTCGGCGCGATGGGGAACGCATCGGAGCGGTGACCGGCGTATTCGATCTCGTACAGCCCCGGTTTCCTGACGGCGGAGAAATTGAATTTGACGTAGTCGTAGCGCAGCCAGTGCATGGGCGCGGAGACCGGCGCGGTGTAAACACGGCGGAAAGATCCATGGGTCGAGAGGCGCAGCAGCTCGGCGGTCTTCGGCGCGGCGAACCTCGGGTCGAGCTGGATGACGGCGACCTTGCGCAAGGCCGCGCTGTAGCCGACCTGGCTGTGCGCGATCATCGGCGGCAGGATCCAGTGCGCGATGTAGTGAGGCCGGATGTTCCAGACCACCGCATCGTGTGTCTTGCCCGGGGGAATCACGGTGCGCAGGACGAACCAGCCGTTTTGCGCCAGGTCGCGCCCGTCGTAGAGGCGCAGCCGGCCGGTCCGCGAGGTGACGGTGATGCGGTAGAGGGGGTCGGCCGCGGCCAGGGTGATGCTGTGGCCGGTGGCGAACGGCAGCGGCTGCATGTAGCCCCGTTCCCGGTGCCACTGCGCCACGTACCACGGCTCGTGGGGATTGCCCGGGCGCGGCGGTACGCTGACCATCCGGTCCTCGGGGTAGCGCGGCAGGATGCCGAACACCTTGTGGTCCACGACGTAGGTGCGGTCCTGGTATAGGGACGGCAGAAACTCCAGATTGAAGCCGGCCCGTCCCTGCAGCAGCGGCGGCAACGGTTTAGCGAGGTTCACGCTCACCCGTACGCCGCCCGGCTCGGCCTTGACGACCACCTGGTATTTGAAATGAAAGGCCGGGTAGGAAAGTCTCGCCGTGATCCGTCCGCGCGCCGGCTCCACGTGGCGGCTGTCGAGCTGCGGAATCCGGTCCCATTGTTGCGGCGTCGGCAGCAGCCGCACGCTGCCATTGGTGGCGATGCGATGGCCGTGGAGAATGATCTGCATGCCCGCGTTCTTCTGATCGAAGAACACCGGGCTGTACGTGTCGTTGTACAGCATGACGCTCACGCCGCCCCCGCGCAGATACCCGGTAGCGGTAACGCTCAGGCGCAGGCCGGCGGCGAGGGCGGCATGGCCCGTGAACATGAGGCTCGCCAGGGCGAGCGTAAAAACAGGCGGACGTCTGGAATTCATGGCGCGATCCCGGATCGTTCTCGTGTCGATATGCGCATGCGCACCATCGGGACGATAGCGTGGTACCGGTATCACTTGCAACTGCGGCACGGGCCGGCCGCCGGGCGCGGATTGCGGCCCGCGGCCCCTCAGGCCGTCACGGATTCGAGCACCACTGCACGTCCGAGCTGCCGGGCACGGTTGCGCTACATCCGGTCCATCCTATGCCGCGTTCCCAACTGTGCCAGCCGCGAAACCCTTTGCCGTGGTACGAGTTGGTCACGGGCTCGGGGAGAACCGCCTCGACGATGTCGCGCAGGACGTCGCCGGTCTTGCGCAGTGCGGGAGCGACGTCGGCGACGATGAAATTGCGTCCCTTGGTCTTCCGGTTCAGGCGAGCCGGAATGGGTGGGCCCACGGAGCCGGAAGCGATCTGAGTCGTCTGGAGGGTTTCGGTGCGCGGTACGCTCGCGCACCCGGCCAGGCAGGCGGCCACGAGAAAACTCGACACGAGCGCGGCAACTTTGCGACCTGATCTCATCCATGCACTCCCGCGTTGGGCAGCGCAAGCGCCATCGAAGCGATTCACCAGACGCTTCGCGCAGAGTTGAGGATACGCCCATTCGGCCGACGCGCAAGAGAAGCCTCGAGGTAACTGCGCACGCCCATGTCGCGCGATGTCTTGCCAAAGTATCCCAAGTCAGTGGCGCCGATCCATGCCGAGGATGCGCGTGCGGTACGCGTTCGCATCGATCGTTGGCGGGCGGCGAGCCGTTTGACACGCGCAGGTGCGCAGCCCGTGCACGGGATGTTTGGCTTGTCGCGCGCGCTTCGGTATCGGGCGAGTCGGTCCCTGCGAGCCTTGCGGCGCATCTTGGTACACTGGGTAGACGTTGCCGGACTGTGCGCCGCATTTGTGGATCGAGCCGTGAACATTGACCGTAGACTCTCGGTCGCGCCGATGATGGATTGGACGGACCGGCACTGCCGGTACTTCCTGCGCGGCTTCTCCCCCGCGACGTTGTTGTACACGGAGATGATCACCGCGGCGGCCGTCACCCGCGGGAACGCGCCGCGGCTGCTGGCATTCGATCCGGAGGAGCACCCGGTGGCGCTGCAGCTCGGCGGCAGCGATCCGGGCGAGCTGGCCACGGCGGCCCGCATCGGCGAGGCGTTCGGCTACGACGAGATCAATCTCAACTGCGGTTGCCCGAGCGAGCGGGTGGCGAGCGGCGCCTTCGGGGCGTGCCTGATGCGCGAGCCGCAGCGAGTGGCCGAGTGTGTGGCGGCCATGGTGGCCGCGGTGCGCATTCCCGTCACCGTCAAGATGCGCATCGGGGTCGTGAGCGGGGCGCGGTGCGAGGTGGCCGGCGCGCTCGCGGGGTTCGAGGCGGACGATTTCGCGGCCCTGCAGCAGTTCGTGGCCCTGATGCGGCAGGCGGGCAGCCAGGCGGCCATCGTGCATGCGCGCGTGGCCGTGCTCGGCGGCCTGTCACCGAAGGAGAATCGGGAGGTGCCTCCACTGCGCTACGACGTGGTGCGCCGTTTGAAGGCGGCGATGCCGGATATTCCCATCGTGCTCAACGGTGGGTTGCGCACGGTGCAGAGCGCGCTCGATGTGCTCTGCTGGTGCGAGGGTGTGATGCTCGGACGCGAGGCCTATCACCGCCCGCTGTTCCTGGGGCAGATGGCTCAGGCGCTGGCGCCGCAGACCGTAATGCCGTCGCGGGAGGCGCTGCTGATGCGCATGGCCAGCTACGCCGAGCGCCAGCTCGCCGCGGGCCAATCGCTCCCGGCGATCACCCGCCATATGCTGGGCCTATATGCCGGGGAGGCCGGCGCCCGGGCGTACCGGCGGCTGATGAGCGAGGGCGCGCGCGCCCAGGGGGCGGACGCGCAAGTTATTCGCCGGGCGGCCGCGTCGGCTGTGCACGCCGGCGGCAGTGCGTATGAGCACTCGCGCTGAGGCCTGCGTGGCAGGGACAATGGCGCGCGTCGGCGGCTTGCGTATAATCTGACGGCGGACCTAATGTTAAATTGCGGGATCCAACTTCCTGGGGGGACGGGTGGCCGCCCAATCGATGGGTGAGGACGTCGAACTGGTCGTGTTGTTCGCGGACGTGGTCGGTTCGACCCGGCTCTACGAGCGCATGGGCGATCAGCGGGCGCGCGACATGGTTGCGCTCTGTATCGATGTCATGCGCGGCGCCACCGAGTACAGCGGCGGAACGGTCATCAAGACCATGGGTGACGAGGTCATGGCCACCTTCCCGAGCGCCGACGCGGCGCTGAATGCGGCCGCCCAGATGCAAAAGCAGATCGCGGCGCACTCTCAGCTGCGCGTCGACGGCCAGCCGGTCTCGATCCGCATCGGCTGCCACTACGGCCCCGTGGTGGCGGAGAGCCACGACATATTCGGCTCCACCGTGCATACGGCCAACCGCATGACCAGTCAGGCCAAAGCCGGACAGATCATCACCACCGAGGCGACCGTGGGCCAACTCACGGTCCAATGGCGCTCCGCCTGCCGCCTGATCGACAACGCTCCGATCAAGGGCCAGCGCAACGAGGTTCCCCTGTACGAGGTGCTCTGGCAGGCTGACGACGTGACCAGCATGGTGCGCATGGTGGGACACGATGCGGACCGCTCCTACTGCACGCGGCTGCGGTTGTGGTGGCTCGACCGGGAGCTGCTGATCGACGAGCAGCGCCCCATTCTCACCATCGGCCGGGCCGATGAGAACGATCTGGTCGTCAAGGGCAATCTGATCTCGCGGCTGCACGCCCGCATCGAGTACGCGCGCCACAAGTTCACGCTCATCGATCACAGTACGAACGGCACGTTCGTGCGCGAGGGCGGGGGCGAGGAGGCGTTCGTGCGCCGCGATTCCGTGCAGCTCAAGGGCGGAGGGCTGATCAGCCTTGGACGCATGCCCGAGGCGGAATCCGCCCAGACCATCCGTTACGTCTGCGAGCGCGACTAGCCGCCGGCGAGCGCGGCGGCGCTCTTGTTCAGCTCGACCAGCAGCTGGCCGGGCAGCCGCTCGCCGTACTGTTCCAGATACGAGCGTGTCTCCTGCAGCTCGCGGCGCCAGAGCTGCGCATCCACCGACAGCAGCGCGCGCAGCGTCTCCGGCTCCAGGCTCAGGCCCCGGGTGTCGATTTCCTCGGCCCGCGGCAGCAGACCGATTCCGCCGTCGCGCGCCCCGGCCCGTCCGGCGCAGCGCTCGAGCATCCAGGCGAGCACCCGCAGGTTCTCCCCGTAGCCCGGCCACAGGAACCGTCCTTGCGGGTTGCGCCGGAACCAATTGACGTGAAAGACGCGCGGCGGCCGGCTCAGCCGCGCGCCGACCTCGAGCCAGTGCCGCCAGTAGTCGGCGAAGTTGTAGCCGCAGAACGGCTGCATGGCCATCGGGTCGCGCCGTACCACGCCGACTTGGCCGACGGCCGCGGCGGTGGTTTCCGAGGCCATCGACGCCCCGACCAGGACACCGTGCGGCCAGTCGCGCGCCTCGAAGACCAGCGGCGCGACCTCGCGCCGCCGGCCGCCGAAGACGATGGCCGAGATCGGCACGCCGCGCGGATCGTTAATGTGGGGCGAGCAGGCCGGATTGCGCCGCGCCGCGACCGTGAAGCGCGAGTTCGGATGCGCCGCGGGGCCGCGTGCCGGATCGTACGGCCGTCCCTGCCAATCCGTGATCGGCACGCCCTCCGGCAGGCCTTCCCACCAGGGTTGATTGTCGGCGGTGAGCGCGACGTTCGTGAACAGCGTCTCGCGCCGGATCATCTCGTAGGCGTTGCGATTGGTCTGGCGGTTGGTTCCGGGCAGCACCCCGAAGTATCCGGCCTCGGGGTTGATCGCCCACAGGCGCCCGTCCGCGCCCGGGTGCAGCCAGGCGATGTCGTCCCCGACCGTGAAGACCTCCCAGCCCGGCAGGCTCGCCGGCGGAATCAGCATCGCGAGATTGGTCTTGCCGCAGGCCGAGGGGAAGGCCGCGGCGATGTAATGCGTCTCGCCGCGCCGGTTGCGCAGTCCGACGATCAGCATGTGCTCGGCGAGCCAGCCTTCGGCTCGCGCCTGCCAGCTCGCGATGCGCAGCGCATGACACTTCTTGCCGAGCAGGGCGTTGCCGCCGTAACCGGAGCCGAAGCTCTCGATCGAGAGCTCCTGCGGAAAATGCATGATGAACCGCCGGTCAGGATCGAACTCCCCGACCGAGTGCAGGCCGCGCACGAAGGTTCCATCGTGCCCGATGCGCTCGAGCGCGTCCCGCCCCGCGCGCGTCATGATCAGCATGTTCACGGCGACGTAGGCGCTGTCGGTGATCTCCACGCCGCAGCGTGCGAGCGGAGAATCGACCGGCCCCATGCAGTAGGGGATGACATAGAGCCGGCGCCCACGCATCGCGCCGCGAAACAGCTCGCGCATCTTGGCGTGCGCGGCCTGCGGGTCCATCCAATTGTTGTTCGGCCCGGCGTCCGCCTGGGAGCTCGTGCAGATGTAGGTCAGGTGCTCCACCCGGGCCACATCGCCCGGGTGCGAGCGATAGAGGTGGCAGTCCGGAAACTGCTCGGGGTTCAGCCGCAGCAGCTGCCCGCCGCGCACCAGCTCGGCGATGAGCCTGTGGCGCTCCGTGGCGCTGCCGTCGCACCAGTACACGTCGTCCGGCTGGGTGAGCGCGCGCACCGAATCGACCCATTCCGTTACGGCGCGGCTGAGCTGCGCCATCGGCATCGGCAAGGGAGAAGCGGTGGACATCTCTCGATACCTCGTTTGGACGTCTCGGCAGACCTTCCTCGCGTACCGCCAGTATAGTCGCGCGCCCCACCGTGCCGGCCATAAAGTACGATAAAAGGAGAGAATTTGTTCAATAATCGCACACGAGAAATCGACTGAAATTCCACGTCCGACGGGACCGGAAGCGGTGGTGCGAGCCGGACGCGTGCGCACAACGCGCGCGCCGTACAATGCGCCGATGTTGGATCTCGACGATATCTTCGGCGCGCACGGGCCGCTCGAGCGCTCGCTGCCGGACTTCACGGTGCGCGAGCCGCAGCGGCGCATGGCCGAGCGTGTCGCCGTGGCGATCGCCCGCCGGGAGCCGCTGGTGGTCGAGGCCGGCACCGGAACCGGCAAGACCTTCGCCTACCTGGTGCCGGCGCTGCTCTCGGGCGCCCGGGTGCTCATCTCGACCGGCACGCGTGCCTTGCAGGATCAGCTCTATGCGAAGGACCTGCCGCTGGTCGCGCGGGCGCTCGGTCGGCCGGCCACCGTCGCGCTCTTGAAGGGCCGCAGCAACTATCTGTGCCGCTATCGGCTCTCGGGAGGCGAGGCAACGCTACCGCTGCCGCTCCCCGCGGATGCCGCCGGCGCCGACACGCCGCTCGAGCGGATCCGGCGCTGGGCGCACACCACCCGCAGCGGCGATCTCGCGGAAGTGCCGGGGCTCAAGGATGGCGATCCCGTCTGGGCAGAGGTGACCTCGACGCGGGACAACTGTCTCGGGCAGCGCTGCCCGCAGTTCTCGCGCTGCCACGTCGTCGCGGCGCGGCGCGCCGCCCTGGAGGCGGACCTGGTGATCGTCAATCATCACCTGCTGCTGGCTGACCTGGCGCTGAAGGAGGACGGGTTCGGCGATCTGCTCGGGGCCGCCGATGCGGTCATTCTCGATGAGGCGCACCAGATCCCGGATTTGGCGACCCAGTTGTTCGGCGCCGAGGTGGGCAGCCGGCGCATCGAGACCCTGCTCGCCGAGGTCGAGAGTCAAGTGGCGCCGCGGCGCGCCGGAGGGGATGAGGGCGTCGAGCTGCGCCGGCTCGCGCAGACCGTCCGCGCGGTGCGCGAGTCCCTCGGCCGCATGATTCAAGCGCTCGCCGGGCGCAGCGGGCGGCTCGAATGGGAGGAGGCCGAGCCGGTGATCGGCGGGGAGGTCGGCCGGCTCGGGCCGCAGCTCGCGCGGCTCACCGAGCAGCTGCGCGGATTCGAGGCGGACGCGCCGTTCGCGACGCTCGGCGAACGGGCGGAAGAGCTCGCCGCGGGCCTCGGGCGTATCGCGGCGCTCGAGGCTCTGGAGGGCGCCCGCTGCGTACAGCCCGGGCGCCGTGGCTTCACGCTCAGCATGATGCCCTTCGACATCGCGCCGCGCTTCCAGTCGATGCTGAACGCGCGAGCCTGCGCCTGGATCTTCACCTCCGCGACGCTGTCATTCGGGGCGGATTTCAGCCATTTTACCGGCCGCCTGGGGTTGGGTGACTGCGGCACCCTCAAGATCGACAGCCCGTTCGACTTCGCTCGCCAGAGCCGCCTGTACCTGCCGCAGGATCTGCCGGCGCCGAGCGAGCCCGCGCATCTCCCGGCGGTGATGACGCTGGCACGTACGCTGATCGAGGCGGCCGGCGGCGGGACGTTCGTGCTGTTCACCAGCCACCGCTCGCTGGCGCAGGCGGCGGCGTTGTGGCGCAGCGCCGGGGCGCTCTCGCACTTGCGCCTGCTGGTGCAGGGCGAGGCGCCGAGGGAGCGGCTGCTCGAGCAGTTCCGCGCCGACGGCAACGCGGTCCTGTTCGGCACGGCCAGTTTCTGGGAAGGCGTGGACGTGAAGGGCGCGGCGCTGCGCCTGGTGGTCATCGAGAAGCTGCCGTTCGCCTCTCCCGAGGATCCGCTGGTGCGCGCGCGTATCCAGTACCTGGAACGCAGCGGCGGCAACGCGTTTCGGGATTATCAGCTGCCGGAGGCGGCATTGGCGCTGAAGCAGGGCGTGGGGCGGCTGATCCGCAGCGAGGCGGATTTCGGCGTGGTGGCGCTGTGCGATCCGCGCCTGGGCACGCGCGGCTATGGCAAGGTCTTGCTCTCGGCCCTGCCGCCGATGACCCGAACGCACCGGCTCGCCGAGGCGGTTGCGTTTCTGAGCGCCTGCGCACCGCAAATCGAGGCGCGCGAGGCGCTGCCGTGAAACTGCTGGCGATCGATACCGCCACGGAGAATTGCTCGGCGGCCCTGTTGATCGACGAGTGCCTGCTGGAGCGGGAGCTCGAGTGCGCCCGGGGTCACGCCGAGCACATCCTGCCGATGATCGATGCGCTGCTGGCGGAGGCCGGCGTCACGCTGACGGCCCTCGATGCGATCGCCTTCGGGCGCGGGCCGGGCGCGTTCACGGGGGTGAGGCTCGCGGCCAGCGTCACGCAGGGGCTGGCGTTCGGGGCGAATCTCGGGGTGGTCGCGGTCTCGGATCTGCAGGCGTTGGCCCAGCGCGGCCTGGGGCTGCAGCCGCGGGTCGATCGAATCGCGGTATGTAATGATGCGCGCATGGGCGAGGCGTATTGCGCATGCTACGAGCGCCGGGGAGAGCGGGCCGAGCCCCTTGGACCGGAGCGGGTCGGCACGGCGGAAACGCTCGCCGGCACCGGCGCGGCCGTCGCGGGGATTGGGCGAGGATTTGCCGCGTACCCGCAGCTGGCCGACCGGCTGGGCGTGGCGGTGCCGCCGGGCTGGGAGCGGCTGCTGCCGAGGGCGCGGGAGATCGCGCAGCTGGCCGTTCCCGAGGTATGCCTAGGGCGGCTGCTCGAGCCCGAGCAGGCCCTGCCGAGCTATGTGCGCAACGCGGTGGCGCGGCCTTCATCTGCATGACATATCGGCCGTATTGTCACGATTCTGCAATGGAAAACATCTCAAATAGACACGCAGTCCGGGTTGTTCGGGCGTCCAGCATGTTGGGAAAGCTCATACTGATCGTGGAAGACGAGCCGGCGATTCGCCAGATGATCGCCTTCGCCCTGCGCCGCTCGGGCTTCGAGATTCGCGAGGCGGTCGACGCCCGCCAGGCGCGCGAGGCGCTCGCCAATCAGCGACCGGACCTGATCCTGATCGATTGGATGCTGCCCGACACGAGCGGGCTGGAGCTGACGCGCATCCTCAAGCGTGACCGCCACACGTGCGAGCTGCCGATCATCATGCTCACCGCGCGGGCCGAGGAGGGCGACAAGGTCACCGGGCTGGAGACCGGCGCGGACGACTATGTCACCAAGCCGTTCTCGCCCCGGGAGCTCGTCGCGCGCATCCATGCGGTCCTGCGCCGCGCCGGCGCCGGAGGGCTCGATCACATCGTGGAATTCGAGGCACTGAAGCTCGATCAGCAGGGCCAGCGCATCACCGTCAGCGGGCAGACCGTGCCGCTCGGTCCGACCGAGTACCGTATGCTCGAGTTCTTCATGACCCACCCCGAGCGGGTCTTCAGCCGCGATCAACTGCTCGATCGTCTCTGGGGCGGAAATGTCTACGTCGAGGAGCGCACCATCGACGTGCACGTGCGGCGTCTGCGCAAGTCGCTCGAGAAATTCGGCGTGGACCGCTTCGTGCAGACGGTGCGCGGCTCGGGCTATCGGTTCTCCGCCAAGGCGGACTGATGCAGCCGCTGCGACCGTCGCTTCAGGCGCTCGCGTACGCCTCGGTCAGGGTGCTGGCTGCGGCGCTCCTCGGGGCGCTGCTCGGGCTGCTGATCTCGCATCCGTGGCTGGGGATGGCCGGAGTGCTGGCCGTCTATCTGGGCTGGCAGCTCGTGATGCTCTATCGGGTCGAGTGGTGGCTGCAGCATCGCAGTGTCGCCGATCCGCCCGAGACCCGCGGCGTGTGGGGCACCGTGATCGCGCTCATCGCCCGGTTGCACCGGCGCAAACGCTTCCACAAGCTGCGCTTCGTGCAGCTGATGCGCCAACTGCAGCAGTCCACCGCGGCGCTGCCGAACGGCGTGGTGATTCTCAACGATGAGCGCGAGATCGTCTGGTTCAACCATATGGCCGGACGGCTGCTCGGCCTGCGGCCGAATATCGATCTGGGGCTGCGCATCGAGAATCTGGTGCGCGAGCCGCAGTTCGCCCGCTACATCGACAAGGGCGATTACGCCAATCCGGTGGTGGTGCGCCGCTCGAGCCCCAACGAGATCTTCCTGTCGCTGCAGCTGGTGGCCTACGGCGACGGCCAGCAGCTGCTGCTCGCGGCCGACGTGTCGCGGCAGATGCGCCTGGAGGCGGTGCGGCGCGACTTCGTGGCCAACGCTTCGCACGAGCTGCGCTCGCCGCTGACGGTGATCTCGGGTTATCTCGAGACCCTCTCGCACGATCCGGCGCTCGGGGCCGATTTCGCCGCGCCGATCGTCGAGATGCGCCGCCAGGCCGAGCGCATGACCGCCATCGTGCGCGATCTGCTCGAGCTGTCGCGCCTGGAGCAGACCGACGAGCGGGTCGGCGGGGAGCCGCTCGATGTGGAGGCGATGATGGCGCTGCTGCGCAAGGATGTGCTCGCGCGCGCGGTACATCCGCGCGACGTGCGCGTTCGCGTGGAGAGCACGGCGGCGCTGATCGGCCGGGAGCCCGAGATCCATTCCGCGTTCGCCAACCTGGTCGACAACGCCGCCAAATACACCCCGCCGGACGGCTCGCTCGAGATGCGCTGGTGGGTCGATGCCGATGGCGGGCATTTCGCGGTGAGCGATACCGGCATCGGCATTCCGGCCGAGCATCTGCCCCGGCTCACCGAGCGCTTCTACCGCGTCGATCCCGGCCGCTCGCGGGCCACCGGCGGCTCCGGACTGGGGCTGGCGATCGTGAAACACGTGCTGCAGCGCCATGGCGCGGATCTCGAGGTGCGCAGCACGCCCGCCAAGGGCAGCACCTTCACCTGCCACTTCCCGCCCGAGCGTGTGCGGCCGGCGCAACGCGCGGCGCTCGCGCCACTCGCCGAGGATGCTTGAGCTATCATGGCCGCACACTCCGAGGTGTCCGCCGATGGAAACCGCCGATCTCACTCATCATATTTCCCGCCGCTTCAACGAGGATCTCGAGCGGGTGCGCACCAAGGTGCTCGCCATGGGCGGGTTCGTCGAGCAGCAGATCCAGAAGGCCATCACGGCGCTGCTCGAGGGTGACAGCGCGCTCGGCGAGGCGGTCGCGATCGCCGATCAGCAGGTGAACGACATGGAGGTGTCGATCGACGAGGAGTGCAGCCGCATTCTGGCCACGCGCGCCCCGGCCGCCGGAGATCTGCGTGTCATCGTCGCGATCATCAAGACCATCACGGACCTCGAGCGCATGGGCGATGAGGGCGAGAAGATCGGTTACATCGCCTCACGGCTCGCCACCATGGAGCGACCGGCGGACAAGTACCGCGAGATCAAGCATCTCGGCCGCATCGTGACCGAGATGGTGCACGAGTCGCTCGACGCGTTCGCGCGCATGGACGCCGATGAGGCCTTGCGGGTGGCCCGCCAGGACCGGCTGGTCGACGAGGAATACGAGGCGATTCAGCGCCAGAGCATCACCTTCATGATGGAGGATCCGCGCACCATCCGCCGCGCGCTGGACGTGATGTGGATCGTGCGCTCGCTCGAGCGCATCGGCGATCACGCCAAGAACATCAGCGAATACATCATCTACATGGTCTACGGCAAAGACGTGCGCCACACCTCGCTCGATGACGTCGAGCGGGCGCTTGGCCAGCGCGGGACGGCGGGCGGCGCCGGCGAGGCCCATCAGGAGAGCGGGTCGTGATCGCCGCATTGCGCCGCATGGGCAATGTCATCGGAGCCCTCATCTGCGCGGCGCTGCTCGGCTTTGCCGTCTACGCACAGTTCGATCTGCACCTGCAGCCCTGTCCGTTGTGCATCTTCCAGCGCATCGGCATCGCCCTGATCGGTCTGGTGTTTCTGCTCGCGGCGGTGCACCACCCCCGCCGCTGGGGCACGCGGGTGTACGCGGTGCTGGTGGTGATCGCGGCGCTCGCCACCGCCGGGGTTGCCCTGCGGCAGATCTATCTGCAGCACCTGCCGCCGGGCTCGGTGCCCTCGTGCGGTGCGCCGCTGTCGGTGATGCTGCAGTACATGCCGGTGACCTCCGTGATCCGCAAGGTGCTCGAGGGCAGCGGCGAGTGCAGCATCGTCAACTGGCGGTTTCTCGGCCTGGCGATGTCCGAGTGGGTGCTGTTGTGGGCCGTGGCGCTCGGGGCGTTCGGCGTGCTGGTGAACGGCTGGCTCGGCCGGGTCAAGTGAGCAGGTTGACCAGCACGTTGAAGTACATGCGGTGCAGCGCCTCGATGTCCGCCACGCGCACGCACTCGTTCAGCTTGTGAATGCTCGCATTGACCACGCCGAGCTCGACCACCTGCGCGCCGAGCGGCGCGATGAATCGCCCGTCGGAGGTGCCTCCGCCGGTCGAGAGCCGCGGGGGCGCGCCGGTGACGGACTCGATCGCCGCGCAGACGGCCGCGGATAGTTTCCCCGGGGGCGTGTAGAACGGCTCGCCCGACAGATGCCACTCGAGCGTGAAGCGCACGCCGTGGGCGCGCAAGATCCCTTCCACCGCGGCCTTCAATCCCTCGAGCGTCTGGATCGGCGAGTAGCGCAGATTGAGCCGGGCCTTGAGCTCTCCGGGGATGACATTGGGGGCGCCGGTGCCGGCGTTGAGGTTCGAGACCTGGAAGCTCGTCGGCTCGAAGTGCTCGGTGCCCTGATCCCACACCCGGCGTGTCAGCTCGGCCAGCGCCGGGGCGAATACGTGCACCGGGTTCTCGGCCAGCTGGGGGTAGGCGATGTGGCCCTGCACGCCGTGAACGGTGAGTCGCCCGCTGAGGGAGCCGCGCCGGCCGATCTTGATCGTATCGCCGATCTTCTGCTCGCTCGAGGGCTCGCCGACCACGCACCAGTCGATGCGCTCGCCGCGCTCGGCGAGGAGGGCCGCGACGCGCTTGGTCCCGTCGACCGAAGGTCCCTCCTCGTCGCTGGTAATGAGAAAAGCGATCCGCCCGGGGTGCCGAGGATGCGCCGCCACGAAGGCTTCGGTGGCGGTAATCATCGCCGCCAGTCCACTTTTCATGTCGGCCGCGCCGCGGCCGTAGAGCACCCCGTCGCGGATCGTCGGCACGAACGGGTCGCTGCGCCATTCCTCGAGCGGTCCGGTGGGCACCACGTCGGTATGGCCGGCGAAGCACAGCTGCGGGCCGGCCGACTCGCCGTGCACCGCCCAGAAGTTCGAGACGTTCCCGAAGGGCAGCGGCTCGATCCTGAAGCCGAGCGCGCGCAACCGTTCGCACATCAGCTCCTGACAGCCCTCGTCGGCGGGCGTCACGGAGCGGCGGGACATCAAGTTCTGGGTCAGCTCGAGGGTGGGTGACATCTTCTCCGTACCGGGGGACCGGGCTCGGGTGTGCGGGCGTGAGGCAGCGCGGCTTTATAGCGAGGGGGCGCTCCGGGGGCAAGCCGTTTTTTCGCGCGCGCCCCCCCCGGACCCCGGGCGGCCGTCATCAATCCGTCATGTTCGCCTGCGTGCATGCCGCGCGCGGCCCGAACGGGCGGCGCAGTGCAACGCGCGCACGCCCTGAAGCGTGCCCCAAGCCGCCGCGAAACTGTCACAATAGCTCACGGAACGGTCACATTGAGGCTGCTCGAGGCGTGCGCGGTGGGCGCACCGTTTTCCGAAGCGCCGGCCGAACAGATCCAAGCCTGTCCCGTACCCCCGACGACCCTGACGGAGTTCCGCATATGTTTCGGAGATCCCTGACCGTCACCTGCGTCGCCGCCACCGCGTTTGCGGCCGCTGCGGTCGTACACGCAGACACCCTGGCCGGCTTCCTGTCGCGCGGACGGCTGTCCGGACAATTGCGCGCGTATGAGTTCACGCGCGACTACTCGACCGCCTCGACGGTGAACGCCCGGGCGTTTTCGCTCGCCGGTCTGCTCGATTACCGGACTGCGCCGTTCCTGGACGGCTTCAGCCTCGGCGCGAGCTTCTACACCGCCAATGCCCTGGGCTCGCGGAACAGCGATCCGGCGCGGGTCGATGCCACGCTGATGGGTCCCACGAACGCCATCAACGCGCTGGGGCAGGCATTCGTCCAATACAGCGGGCATGCCGTCCTGGTGCGCCTCGGCGATCAGTTGATCACCACGCCGTGGGCCGGCTCGAGCGATTCGCGCGCGTTGCCGGCGACCTACCGGGGTGCCTACGGCACGTACTCGCCGGTGGCGGGCCTGACGCTCACGGCGGTGCGCATCCTGCGGTTCAAGGGGCGCACCGCGGATGGATTCTTCGCAGACAACAACTACTACCCGGCGACCTGGATCGGAGACGCAAACTACGGCGGGATCGGAAATCTGCCGGCTCGTGCGCGGGCCGCCCGCGGCACGCTCGCCTTCGGTGCCGCCTACGGACGCTCGGGACTGAAGGCGAGCGCCTGGTATTACCGCTTCTACGGTTTTGCCCGCATGCTCTACGGCCAGGTCGACGCCACGCTGCCGATTCACTCGCCGCTCGCGCCGTTCGCCGGTGTGCAGGTGGTGCGCGAGTGGGGCAGGCTCAATCGATTCGCCGAGACCGCAACCCGCTTCTTCGGCCAACCCGGCACAGCGGTCGACAATCTCACCCTGGGGGCGATCGCCGGCGTGAAGGCTTGCGGCGCGAGCCTGTCGGTCGCCTACGATCAGCTGCGGCGCGCGGGCCCGGGCGCGCTCGGGGCCGGGGTGCTCATCTCGCCCTACACGGCCGGCTACGCCACCGATCCACTGTATACGACTTCGATGATCCGCGGCATGGTCGAGCTCGGCCCGGGCCACGCGTGGAAAGTCAGAGCCAGCGAGGCGGCGCTCGGGGAGCGCCTGCTGCTGTCAGCCTCGTACGCGGTGTACCGCACGGACTTCCAAGGGCATGACTCGGAGATCTACTTCGGTGTCATCTATCGGCCGCGCGGCTCGGTCAAGGGTCTAACGCTGCGCAACCGGCTGGGCATCAGCCGCGGCGCGGCCAATCCGGGCCGCGGCCGTTTCATCTACAATCGGGTGATGGTGACCTACGCATTCTGAGGACCCGGGCGATCCGCCATCGGCCGCCTGATCGGTGTACGTTCCGGAACGTCCCCGAAAAACGTCAGACTGCGGTAACCTTGCCCTGGCAGAATCGCATCCTTCAGCACGGCCGCCGCGGCTCCGGATCGCCGGGCACTGGTTGCCGTTTCACTCGCGAGATCATGCACAGAAACGACTCTCATTCGGCTGGAGAGCGGCCGTGAGCTCAGCGGCGACGCGAATCGCGGCGCCGGGCGGCGCGTCGAGCCCGGGGGATACGCCCGCGAAGCTCACGGTACGTGGCCTGAATTTCTACTACGGGCGTCATCAGGTCCTCAAGGACATCAACCTCAGGCTGCCGGACCGCAGCATCACCGCCTTCATCGGCCCGTCCGGCTGCGGTAAATCGACGCTGCTGCGGGTGCTGAACCGGATGTACACGCTCTACCCGGGGCAGCGCGCCACCGGAGAAGTGCTGCTCGACGGGGAGAATGTCCTGTCCCAGTCGGTGAACGTGACGCGCCTGCGCCTGCGGGTCGGAATGGTCTTTCAGAAGCCAACGCCGTTCCCGATGTCGATCTTCGAGAACGTGGCCTTCGGGTTGCGGCTCGCGCAGCGCATCAGCCGGGCCGCTCTGCGCGAGCGGGTGCATGCGGCGCTGATCGATGCGGCGCTGTGGGACGAGGTGAAGGATAAACTGCACGATGACGGCCGCGGCCTGTCCGGGGGACAGCAGCAGCGATTGTGCGTCGCGCGCACGATCGCGCTCGAGCCGGAGGTGATTCTGCTCGACGAGCCGACCGCGGCGCTCGATCCGATCTCGACGCTGAAGGTGGAGGAGACGCTGCAGAGTCTGCGCGAGCGCTTCTGCATCGCCATCGTGACGCACAACCTGCAGCAGGCCGCGCGCGTCTCGAGCAGCACGGCCTTCATGTACGAGGGGAAACTGATCGAGATGGGGCCGACCGGACAGCTGTTCACCGCACCGAAGGATCACAGGACCGATGACTACGTCACCGGACGCTTTGGGTAAGGAGGGCGCGACTGTGCAGGACCGCAGCCCACCGCACGGCACGCGCGGCTACGAGCCCGCGCAGCTGCCAAGCGGAGTGCTCGGTACCAAGCCGAGCGGCCGGGTGCACGCTCCGGCGTTGCTGAGCGGCGAGCTCGCGGGCAACACCGTCGGGGAGGCGGCGCTCGCCGATCCGATCTTCTCGTGCCGGTCGCTGAGCGTGCACTACGGTGCCGTACAGGCGCTGCAGGACGTGACGCTCGACATCGGCCGCGCGCAGGTGCTCGCGTGTATCGGCCCTTCCGGATGCGGCAAGTCGACGTTTCTGCGCTGCCTGAATCGTATGAACGACACCATTGTCGGTGCGCGGGTCACCGGTACGATCCTGCTCGATGGCCAGGACATCATGGAGAAGCACCAGGACGTGGCGCGCCTGCGCGCTCGAGTCGGCATGGTGTTCCAGAAGCCCAATCCCTTCCCCAAGTCGATCTACGACAATGTCGCCTACGGACCACGCATCCACAAGCTCACGCGCACGCGCGCCGATCTCGATGAGCTGGTGTGCACGTGTCTGCAGCGCGTCGGACTCTGGAACGAGGTGAAGGACCGCCTGCACGCCGCGGGCACGGGTCTGTCCGGTGGCCAGCAGCAGCGGCTATGCATCGCGCGCGCGCTCGCGGTGCAACCGGAAGTGATCCTGATGGACGAGCCGTGCTCGGCACTCGATCCCATCGCCAGCGCGCACATCGAGGATCTGATCGAGCAGCTGCGCGCCACGTATGCGATCGTGATCGTCACGCATTCCATGCAGCAGGCGGCGCGCGTCTCGCAGCGCACCGCGTACTTCCACCTCGGCCGGCTGATCGAGGTGGGCGAGACCGACCGGGTATTCACCAACCCGCGCCACCGCCTCACCGAGGACTACATCACGGGCCGGTTCGGCTGAGCGGGCCGGCGTGTGTCGTGCCAAAGCGGTACTCTGCCGCTGAACGGTTGGCAACGCTGAGCGAACCCCGCCGGGGCGACAACAGCCGCGTCAACCCCCGGGCGCGCACGCGCCGCGCGTCCGCGCGAGCCTTGAGCCGAGCGCGCTGACCGGCAGGCGCGCGCAACAGCACTCGCAGGCGCGCGCAACAGCGCTCGCAGGCTCGGCGCCGCTCACCGGCGCGCGATCCCGGCGACCCTTTGTTATCGGCGCGATAATTCATTATGCTTCCAGCGCTAGACACAGTCTCGCTTCGCGCTCTGCGCGGCGCTCGAGCATGTCGAGCCGGGAAATTCGAGCGGTGCTTTTGCGACCGGCGGGTCAGCGCGAGGGTCCCGATGTTTCCGGGACGCGGGCCGAGTCTGACGGGAACGGGTCGAGATGACGAATGGACACGGCGGTGAGGATTCCCGCAGGAATCGGGGGCGCGGCGGGACTGAGGCGCGTGGTTCGGCGGCGCGGTCCGAGGGCGGCCCGGTCGGCGGCCGCGCCGCGGCGCTGTGGGCGCTCGGCTGCGTGGTGTGCGTTGTCCTCACCTCGTGCGCCTCGTTCCGGCCCGAGCCCATCAGTTTGCGCGCCAACGCCCGGCGCTTCGCGGCCAGGTCCTTGCACAACCGCAGGCTCGGGGCTTATCTGGCGGCGATGGGTCGGCCGCCCCGGGCCCGCTGGGGGTTTCGCCGTCTGACCTATGTTGCCGTGTTCGAGCGGCCGCAGCTGACGATCGCGAACGCCCGGTACCGGGCCGCTCTGGGCAGACTGCGGATCGCCGAGCAGATCGACAACCCGAAGATCGGCATCAGCGCCGCATACAACGCATCGGAGCCGCTGCCGACGCCGTGGTCGGTGGGACCGCTCTTCAGCTTTCTCATTCAGAACTTCTTCAGCAAGGACGCGTTGATTGGCGCGGCGCGCCAGAATGTCCTGGCGGCCCGCGAGGCCATCGACAGCGTCGCCTGGCAGGAGCGCAAGGCCGTGTACGGTGCGCTCCTGGCGCTGTGGGCGGCCCGGCGTACCACGATGTTGTACCGGCGGCAAGCCGCGCTCGACCGGTCGATCACCCGTGCGGTAGAGGAGCGCTATCGGATCGGTACGGCATCGGCCACCGCGCTGACCACCGCCGAACTCAGTGCCGAGCGGGCGGCGTTCCGCTGGCATCAGGCGCAACTCGCGGCGGCCCTGGCAACGGCTCGATTGGCCGGCGTCGTCGGGTTGCCGCCCGCGGCATTGGCCGATGTCAGACTGAGCTTCGCGATATTCCGCAAGCTGCGCGCGCCGGCGGCGCTCGCTGCGGACGAGCAGGTCGCGCTCATCGAGCGGCCCGCGGTGAGACAGGCGCTCGCGCAATACAATGCCGCGCAATACCGTCTGCAGGCGGCGGTCGACGGCTTGAGCGACGGCGTGAAAATCGCGCCCGGCTACGTCGACAACCAGCAGACAGACCAGTATCTGCTGGCGCTGAAGGCGCATGTGCCGCTGTTCAATCAGCATCAGGGTCAGATCGCCGTGGCGCGCGCCGAGCGGCATCGGGCCGCCGCGCAGCTGAAATTCGTCCAGGAAAGCGTCTTCAGTCAGATCGAGCAGGCGGTCGTCTATTGGCGGGAAAGCGGGACGACCCTGGAAGCGTCCCGGCGGGCCCTGCGCTCCGCCGAGCGCGAGCTTGCGGCCTCGCGGGAGGCGTACCGCGCCGGCGTCATCGGCGAGGTTCGCCTGCTGGGTGTCCGGCTGCAGGTGCTGAGCGGCCGCATACAGCTCCTCAGCGCCGAGAAGGAGCATTACGCGGCGAGCGGCAATCTCATGACGGCCCTGCACCGCAAGCTGTGGAAAATCCGCAATGCGACTGGATAGAGCGTTCAGGGGTGCCGCGGTCCTGGCGGTCGCCGCGGTTGCCGGCCGCGCTCACGCGGGAACGGTGACGCTGCGCGCGCAGGATCTGCAGCGGCGCGCTGTCGTCGTGCGCGACATCACGGCGCATCGGGAGCGTCCCGCTCGGTACGTCTACGGCCGCGCCGTCTGGCTCGGCCCGCTCGTCGCCGCGGTCGGCACGATTCGCGCCGACCGCGCGGCCGCCGAGCTCGATGCCACGATGCTGACCGAGACCCGGGCGCTGTATCGGGCGCCGTATCACATATCCGCGCAGAAGCTGGCGCAGGCGCGGGCGCGGGCCGCCGAGGCGCGAGCGAAACTCGCCAGCGCGGTCGGCGTGCTGCGCGCCCGCTACGGCGAGCGGTTCGCGGCCGCGTTGCTCAGCGACCGGCGGCTGGTCGCGCGCATCGGCGCCGGGACCGTGTCCGTGGTCGAGGCGATGGTGCCCTATCCGGTGTTGCAGCACCCGCCGCGAATCGCGACGGCGCGCCTCGACGGCGGAGCGAATGTCCGCGGTCGCACCGTGACGCTGAGATTTCTGGGAGTCGGGGGACAGGTGCCCTCCGGCATGATCGGCCAGTCGCTGTACTATCTCGGCCCCGCGCTGCAGGCGGGCACGATGCTGCGTGTCGACCTGCGGCTCGGCACGCGTCCGAGGCGCACATTGCGGCTGCCCGTCTCGGCGCTGATTTTCGACGGCCGCACAGCCATCGCCTTTCGCAGGATTGCGCCGCACCGGTTCCGCAGCTTTCTCATGTCGAAGGCGCGGCCCTTTTACAGCGGCGGGCACGTTGCCGGCTTCCAGAGCGCGTGGCGCGGGCCCGCGCGCGTGCCGATCGTGGTCCAGGGCGCGGGCCTGTTGTGGTCGCTGCTCGCGAGAGCCGTCAGGAGGCGGTGAGTGGCCGCCTTGCGGACGCTGGTTCGGTTCTGCCTGCGGTATCGCTACGCCGTCGTCCTGGTCGTGGCCGGATTGTGTGTCCTGGCGTTCTTCGATGTCAGGAACACCGCCGTGCGGACGTTTCCGTCGTTCGAGCCGCCGGTCGTCAAGGTCATCACGCGCGTTCCCGGACTCTCGCCGCGGGGTATCGAGCTGTCCGTCACCAACATGCTCGAGCAGGGGCTCACGGGCCTGTCCGGCCTGCGGGCCACGCTGTCGCGGTCGCAACCGGGGGTGTCGATCATCACCCTGATCTTCCGCAGTCATACCCGTGTCGCGCTGGATCGCAAAGCGGTCGCCGCGCGCCTGTCGGAACTGACTCCGACTCTGCCTCCCGGCGCCGTGGCGCACATCGAGAGGCTCACCTCCATGGTGGGCGTGGCGGCGGAGATTGGCGTTCTGGGCACGGGGATCTCGCCGTTGACGGTCGGCCGGCTCGTCGAGACGCGGATCGTACCGGAGCTGGAAGCGACCGCGGGCGTGGCGAAGGTGGATGTGTACGGCGCGGCCACGCCGATCATCGCCGTCGAGCCGCACGTGTCGGCGATGCTCGCGACCGGGATCGGCTGGGGGAGTCTCGCCCAGGCGGCTCATCAAGCCAGTGCCGTTCTGGGCCTCGGCGCGGTGACCTCGCCCAATCAGCGCATCCTGGTGGAAGGGCATGGACAGACTCTCACGAGCGCCGCGCTCGCCGACAGCGTCATCGGCCAGCACGGCGGACGGCCGCTCACGATGGGGATGGTGGCGCGGGTCGTCACCACCGCTGCGCCGCCCGTCGGCGCCGCGCTGATCGGCAATCGGCCGGGCGTGGTGCTGGTGGTCTGGGCGCAGCACGGCGCCGCGACATCGGCGGTCGCCGCGCGCGTGCAGCGCAAGGTACGGTGGCTGCGCATGGAGCTGCGCGGCCGGCACATTCTCGTTCACTCCCATGCCTTCGCCCCCGCGGCGTTCAGCCGGGTGGCCGTGGCGAACGTGCTGCGCCTGGTGCTGCTCGGGGCGGTGGGGATTGTGCTGATCCTCGCGCTGGCGCTGCGCGACTGGCGGATGATCGCCGTCGCCTACACACCGATCATCGTCTCGGTTCTGGGGACGCTGGCGGCACTGCATTTCTCCGCCGTTCCGCTCAACACGCTCGGCCTGTCGGGTCTTGCGATCGCTCTGGCGGAGATCGTCCACGACTCGGTGGCGGACGGCATCACCATCCAGCGCAGGCTCCTGCGGGAACCCGGCGCGGACAGCGTGCCGCGCAAGCTGCAGGTCATCGGGGATGCGGCCGTGGCGATACGCTCCAAGGCGGTGATCTGCGCGCTCGTGACCTCGATTCTTTTCCTGCCCATCGTTCTGCTGCCGGGATTTCCGGGCGAGCTGTTCGGGCCGATCGCGATCACCTACATCATCGCGATGGTGATGTCCGTCGCGGTCAATCTCGCATTCAGCCCCGCACTGGCCGGAATTCTCCTGGCCGATGTCGGTCCCGGCCGGGCCCCGCCCGAGCCTCCGCGGGTGGTGCGGCGGCTGTATCAGTGGTTGATACAGCCCTCGAAGCTCCTGATGTGGGTGCAGGCGGGCATCGCGGCGGTGTTGTTCGTTGTCATTGCCGGAAGTATCCCCTTCCTGCGCGTAGGTTTGCTGCCGACTTTCAGCCAGCGGGCGCTGGTGGTGCACCTGCGAGCCGCGCCTGGAACATCCCTCGGCCAGACGGAGCGGATCGTCGGCGCCTATGTGGCGAGACTGCGTGGCCTGCCCGGCGTTCAGCACGTCATCGCGCTGGTCGGTCGCGGCAGGCCCAGCGACCACTCGACGGACGTCAACCGCGCAGCTCTGGATGTCACGACGGACAGCAACGCGCCGGGGGCGATCCATTCGATGGAAGCGGCGATCATGCGGGCGCTCGCGTGTCCGTCGGCCCTCCACTGCGCGGTGAGCACGTTCATGGATGAGAGGATGCGCCGGACGCTGCCGGGCTACACGGCTCCCCTGGCGATGTCCCTGACCGGTGTCGCGGGCGCGGCGATCAGGAATGAGGCGGTACGGCTCGAGCGGGAGATTCGGCGGATGCGTTCGGTCCGCGAGGTCACCCTGGACCCAACGCTGCGGCGGCGCACCATCATCAAGGTCAGGCCCGAGCGGTCGGCGATGGCGCAGTACGGTGTCACGTCACGCGCCGTGCTGAGCACGGTCGCCGCGGCTTATCCCGGTCGGCGGGTCGCGAGCGTGTACGTGCGCGACTATCGCGAGCCGGTGGAGTTGCTGGCGACGCGCCGCGAGCGAGGCGACGCCCTGGCGCTGGAGCGCATGCCGATTCGGGCCGACGACGGGCGCCTTGTGCCCCTCGGGCTCGTCGCCCGTGTGGGCTTCAGACGCGCGGCGGGGACGATCGCCCAGAAGGACGGCGAGCGGGTTCAGCGCCTGTTGGTCTGGCCGCGCGGCGGGTACAGCGTGCCGGGCGTCAGGCGACGGATCGCGGCGCTGACGGGCGCACGCGGGTCGGCGGTGGCGCCGACGGTAAGTTTCACGGGGATCTCCCAGGTCGTTTCCCGGGCGGTGCGCGCGGTCATCATCCGCGCGGCCATCGCCTTGCTGGTCGTGGTCTTCTTGCTGTGGGTGCTGCTCGCGGAGGCGCGGGCGGTGGCGGTGTTGTCGCTGGGGCTGCCGGTCGCGGTTTCCGGCGGCATCGCGATGATCTGGCTGTTTCTGCACGGCACGGCCAATTTCGCCGTATTGATCGGACTGATCGCGCTGTTCGGCATCGCATTGCGCAACGGTCTGCTGTTGGTGTTTTATTATCGCAGCCTGTCCCTCGGCGGCGAGTCGGGAATAACCGTGGAGGCGGCGCGCTCGATCGCGGTGCAGATGCTGCCGGTCGTCCTGGTCACCGCGTCGGTCGCGATCATGGGCCTGTTGCCTCTGGCGGTGTACGGCGGCACGGCGGGCGACGAGATCGCCGGACCGTTGGCTGTCGTCATCATCGGCGGTCTGGGCACGGGCGCCATTCTCACCGCGCTGGCGCTGCCGCGGATGTTGCCGCGGATCGTGCGTGTGGGCCGCATGCGCCGGCGCGAGGATATCTAGGGCCGGCAGGGGCGTTGCCCGCGGCACGGCTCGCGCTGACGGGCCGGGGGCGCGAAGTGTTGACGAATAGCGACATGTCGCGCGCACGGCGGCGGGAATCGTGACGTTTCCCTCCCGCTCGCTTTAAAGTATGCACCACACTGAAGATCGAGCCCGCCGCCGCGCAGGAGCAAGTCATGTCGCAGGTCCATGCAGCCACGCGCCCGGGGACGCTCGGTTCGTACGATCTGAGCGAGCGTCTCGGGGTCGGCGGCCTGGGGGAAGTCTGGCGGGCGTACGACCGGGCGCGGGGCGTCGAAGTGGCCCTGAAGATACTCGCCGCGGATCGGGCCGCTTCGGCGGCGGGTTGGGCGGCGCTCGAGCGCGAGCACGCCATCGCCGGGCTGCTGCGCCACCCGGGTATTCTTCAGGTCTTTGCGCCCGAGCGCATCGAGGGTCGCGGGGTGTTGCCGATGGAGCTCGCCGATGGCGGGGATCTCGCTGAGCTGCGCGGGCGAGGATATCTTCATATCGTTCCGGTGCTGCTCGAGGTCGCCGCGGCGCTGCAGTACGCGCACGGGCGCGGGGTGGTACACCGGGATCTGAAACCGGGCAACATCCTGTTCGACCGCCGCGGCCGGGTGAAGCTCGCGGATTTCGGCAGCGCCGCCGTGCTGTCGCACAGTCGTGCAGACCCAGCCGGTGCGTTCGGCGGCGAGATGTCGCCCTTCAGTGCCAGCCCCGAGCAACTGCGCGGCGAGCCGGCGCATCCCGCCGACGACATCTACGGTCTGGGGGCCGTCGCCTACGATCTGCTGGCGGGCCGACCGCCGTACTTTCCTCACTTCGATGCCGCGCGGATTCAAGCCGGGCCGGTGCCGCGGCTGGTGCCGCTGCAGCCGGCCCCGGCACGCCTGATCGATCTGATCCTGCGGATGCTCGCGGCGCGCGCCGAGAATCGCCCCAGCCTGCAGCAGGTCACCGAAGAGCTCGAGGCGAGCCTGAACACAACGTCGGCGCTCGATCCCGCGAAGGACTCCGCTCGCCGGCCGACGCAACGAGTCCCGGTGGAGCCGCCGCGGGACGCCGAGCCCGAGCCGCCCAGGGTGGCCGAGCCCGAGCCGTCGATGGTGGCCGAGCCCGGGCCGTCGATGGTGGCCGAGCCCGGGCCGTCGATGGTGGCTGAGCCCGCTCCGATCTGCGCGGACGACGACTTGAGCCTGACCCTCGATGGATTCCCGCAGGACCGCGGGCTGTCCGTTGCGCGGTATGGCGAGCCGCCGAGACCGCGTCGTCTGCGCTACCTGCTGGTCGGTCTGGTGTGCGGCGCGGCGCTGGGCGTGGGCGCGCTGCAATGGCTGTCGCGTCAAGGCTTGACCGGCAGCCCGCTGCACGTGTTGTCGACGACGCTGTTCGGCGCTCCCATCGGGCGGCCACCGGTGGATCTTGTGCGGCGGGCGGGGCCAAGGCCGATCGTGCGGCCGGCTCCGGCTCCTGCGTCCGATTTGGCCGCGTTGGGTCGTCTGGTGGCGCAGCGCGCCGGATTCAACCAGCAGCTGAGCTTCCTCGCGGCGCGCGGGGCGTCGACCTGGGGTGCGGCCGACTTCGCGGCGGCCAGAGCCGAGGCGCTCGATACCAGCCGCGCCGAGGAAGTGGGCGACATCGCGGCGACGCGCCGGCATTGGCGGCTTGCGGAACGTTCGCTCGCGAGCCTGGAACGTGAGGCGCCGCGCGCGCTGGCGGCGGAGTTGGCGGCGGGCCGCAGCGCACTGGCGGCTGGACACCGCGGCGCGGCTGAGCGAGCGTTTGCGCTCGCCCGACGTATCGATCCGGCGAACCGGCGCGCCGTCGCGGGTGAGCGGCAGGTTCGGTTGCTG
Organism: Pseudomonadota bacterium; assembly: GCA_021797465.1. Taxonomy (GTDB): domain Bacteria; phylum Pseudomonadota; class Gammaproteobacteria; order Steroidobacterales; family Steroidobacteraceae; genus 13-2-20CM-66-19. The sequence goes on from JAJZZR010000064.1 coordinate 25,900, forward strand.
GCGGGCCTTGCGCCGCTGATGAGCGACGCTCGGCGCGCGGAACAAGCCCACGACTATGCGCGCGCCGCCAGCGATGTCAGGCAGGTGCTGGCGCGCGACCCGGGGTACGCACCGGCGAAAGCCGCTCTGGCCCACGTCAACGCCGAGTTTGCCCGCACCGGCTACGCGAAGGCGGTGCGCGCGGGCGTCGCGGCATTCGCGGGCGATCGGCTGTTTCAGGCGCAGGCCGACTTCCAGCAGGCGCTGGTCTTCCGTCCCCACGGCATCGAGGCGACCAAGGGGCTCGACGAGGTGAACGCCGCTCTGCGTGAGCGGGCGGCGCTGCCGTAGCGGACTACTCCGCTCTCAACAGCTCGTTGATTGACGTCTTGGCGCGCGTCTTGGCGTCGACGCGCTTGACGATCACCGCGCAGGCGAGGGCGTAGCGGCCGTCGGGCGAGGGCAGCGTACCGGGAACCACCACCGAGCCGGCCGGAACGCGCCCGTAGAGGATCTGACCGCTGGCGCGGTCATAGATGCGCGTGCTCTGTCCGATGAACACGCCCATGGAGATCACCGAGCCGGTCTCGACGACCACGCCTTCGACGATCTCGGAGCGCGCGCCGATGAAGCACTCGTCCTCGATGATGGTGGGGCTCGCCTGCAGCGGCTCGAGCACCCCGCCGATACCGACTCCGCCGGACAGATGCACGTTGCGGCCGATCTGCGCACACGAGCCCACGGTGGCCCAGGTGTCGACCATGGTGCCGGAATCGATGTAGGCGCCGATATTGACATAGCTCGGCATCAGCACCGTGTTCGGCGCGACGTAGGCGCCCTTGCGCACCACGGCGTGCGGCACGATGCGCGTTGCCCCCGCGCGCAGTTGCTCGGCGGAGGCTGCCGCGTATTTCAACGGCACTTTGTCGTAGAAGCGGGTGAAGCCGGCCTCGACCACGCTGTTCTCGCGCGTGCGGAAGTAAAGCAGCACCGCCTTCTTCAGCCATTCGTTGACCACCCAACGCTCGCCGCGGCGTTCCGCGACCCGGGCGTGCCCGCGATCGAGCGCCCCGATGCACTCATCGAGCTGGGCCGCAAGGCCCGCGGGGATCTTGTCCGGGCCAAGCTCGGCTCGGCGCTCGAAGGCCGCTTCGATGGCGGCCTGGAGTGTGGTGATCCGGGTCATTTTTCTCGACTTTCAACATAGCGGCGGATGCGCTGCGCGGCTTCGACGCATTGGGCGACGTCCGGCACGAGCGAGATGCGTACGCGCCCGGCGCCGGGGTTGCCGTGCGCGCCCTCGCGGGCCAGATAGCTGCCGGGCAGCACCAGCACCGCCTCGGTCGCATACAGCTCGCGGGTGAATCTTTCGTCGTCCTCACCCACGGCGGTCCACAGATAGAACGCGCCATCGGGCTTCTCGACCGGCAGCACCGGCGAGAGGATCTGCATCACCCGCGCGAACTTCTCCTGATACAGGCGGCGGTTCTCGGCCGCATGCGCATCGTCGCGCCAGGCGCCGATGCTGGCCAGTTGGGTCGGCACCGGCATGGCGCAGCCGTGGTAGGTGCGATAAAGCAGGAAACGGGCCATGATGGCCGAATCGCCGCACACGAATCCCGAGCGCAGGCCGGGCACGCTCGAGCGCTTGGAGAGGCTGTGAAAGACGATGCACCGCTCGAAGCGCTCGCGCCCGGCGGCGGCCGCGGTCGCGAGCAGCCCGGGCGGCGGGTTGCGCTCCTCGAGATAGATGTCCGCGTAGCACTCGTCGGCGGCGACGATGAAGTCATGCCGCTCGGCGAGCCTGAGCGCGCGCTCGAGGAAGGCGCGCTCGAGCACCTTGCCGGTGGGATTGCCCGGACTGCACAGTATCAACACCTGACAGCGCCGCCAGACACTGTCCGGCACCGCCTCGAGCTCGGGCGTGTAACCGTTGGCGGGCGTGGTGTCGAGCAGGTAGGGGCGCGCGCCGGCGAGCAGCGCCGCGCCCTCGTAGATCTGGTAGAACGGATTGGGCATCGCCACCAGCGCCTCGCCGCCGCCGGCGTCGACGGCGGCCTGGACGAACGCGAACAGCGCCTCGCGGGTGCCGTTGACGGGCAGCACCATGCTGTCCGGATCGATGCGCCCGGCGGGCAAGCCGTTGCGGCGCTCGAGCCACGCGGCGCACGCGGCGCGCAGCTCGGCCAGTCCGGCGGTGGTGGGATAGGTGTCCAGGCGGTGCGCGTTGGCGCGCAGCGCCTCGAGCACCATCGGCGGGGGCGCGTGGCGGGGCTCGCCGATCGACATGGCGATCCGCTCGAGGCGCGCCGGCGGGGTGACACCGGCGTTCAGGCGCGCCAGGCGCTCGAAGGGATAAGCGTGCAGACGCTCCAGACGCGGGTTCATGTGTGGCTCCTGTCGCTCAGGCGGCGGCGCGCTGGGCGAGCGCGTGGTAGAGCATGTCGCTCAGGCGCGCCGCGCGCGCCTCCTCGAGCGGACGGCCATCGAGGCCGGTGACGTAGAAGATGTCCTCGGCCCGCTCGCCCACGGTCACGATCTTGGCCGCCTGCAGCACGATACCCTCGCTCGTGAGCACCTTGCCGACGTCGTACAGCAGCCCGGGCCGGTCGCCAGCGATCAGCTCGATCACCGAGCGCGCGTTGCGCTCATCGACGCTGATGGCGATCTGAGTGGGC
>JAJZZR010000124.1 GCA_021797465.1 Pseudomonadota bacterium
GCCTGGGAGGTACAGACTCAGAAGCTGATCGAGCTCAACGCGCCCGAGTAGCGTTCCCGCTCAGATCGCCCAGCGGGAAATTGCCGCAAATGCCCTCGCTGATGTGCGGAAAATGCGGCCCGCATCTTGCGCGAACGGACCCAAAGCCATGCCTTGCGATTGATTGCGCTGACCTCCGGCCGCGAACTCGCCGGCCGCGAACGCGCTCGAGTGGCGGGATTCGAGCGCTATCTTCTGAAGCCCGTCTCCGCCCCTGATCTCGCGGGATTCATCGCAGATACGGAATAATTGCGATGAACGGTTTCAGTTGGCGGTTGCGTCAACATCACTGCAGTATTCACCGAAAGTCATCTGCCGCCGCGCTTGCAATCAGCGCTTGCGCGGCCATTATGCCGGCAGCCAGGGGAACCCAACTATGACGATTCGTCCGCTTCATGACCGTGTCATCGTGAAGCGCCTGGAAGAGGATCGTACCTCGTCCCGCGGCATCGCGATTCCCGCTACGGCAGCCGAAAAGCCCATGCATGGAAAGGTCCTCGCGGTCGGCAAGGGCAAGATTCTTAAAAATGGACGTGTGCGCCCCGGCGATCTCAAGCCTGGCGACAAGATCCTCTTCGACCAGCACAGTGGAACCGAGGTGCGGGTCGAGGGCGAAGACCTCGTGGTCATGCGGGAGGAAGACGTCCTGGCCGTGATTGAATCGCAATAACTCGAGGATCACGACAATGACAGCGATGGAAGTAACAGTCAGTGACGACGCGCGTCGACGCATGCGCAAGGGTCGCAATACGCTGGCCAATGCGGTGCGGGCGGCGCTCGGACCGAAAGGGCGCAATGCGGTCATCAAGAGGGCCCATGGTGTGCCGACCATCACAAAGGTGAGTTGACCATCAACGCGAACTTTCAGCTCTCGGCCGTCGCGCTCGAAGTCCCATGCCCATAAGCCGCCGTAGGTCGGCAGGCGCAGATTGATGCATGAGTGCGCCACCAGATCCTGTGGCGTCTTGGGGATTGCATGTGTGGTGAAATAGGACTCCGCGCCGACCACGGTGAAACGAACGTCGGGGCTGATCCGGATCGACGCCATGTCCTTGGCGAACTGCTCACCCAGGCGCACACGCCGGCGGCGTGCTGCTGGGCGGCAATATCGATCAGGCCGCCTTCGGCATTGATCTCGAGCTTCACATTCGGATGTGGCGCCAGAACCCCGGCGGGTTTCGGCCACAGGAGGGTAGTCGCGGAATGATCTCCGGCCGTGATGCGGATCGTTCCGGCGGGCTTGCGTCGAAGGTCATTGAGGGCTGCGAGCTTCGCCTCGACCTCATCGAAACGGGGACCGACGGTGCGCAGGAGCCGCTCGCCCGCTTCGGTCGGTAAGACGCTGTGTGTCGTGCGCGTCAGCAGTCGAATGCCGAGCCGCTCCTCGAGCCTCCGCATCGAGTGACTCAAAGCCGAGGGGGAGACGCCAAGCTGTGCTGCGGTCCGGGTAAGCTCCTGTTGCGGGCGACCGCCAGGAACGCCTGGAGGTCATTGACGCTCTCGCGCGCCATTCATGAAAGTTTCTCACGATTTCACGCGGATTCCACCTACTAACCTTTTTGCCGCCGAGGCCGTAGATTGGCTGCAGGCAACGACACCGAGGTAGACCGCCATGCGCGCAACCATCATGCACGGCGCCGGCGACGTCAGAATCGAAAAGGTCCCGGATCCCACCATCATTGAGTCTACCAACGCTCTGATCCGGGTGACCCGCGCCTGCATCTGCGGCAGCGATCTGTGGCCGTACCGATCCATGCAGCCATCCGAGCGCGGTCAATCGATGGGGCACGAGGCGATCGGCGTGGTCGAAGCGGTGGGTGCCGACGTCCGCACCGTCAAGCGGGGCGATGTCGTCGTCATGCCATTCGCCTCCTCGGACGGCACCTGCGAATTCTGTCACGAGGGCCTGCCGACGGCCTGCATTCACCTGAGTTTCTTCGGCAACCAAGGGAACGACGGCGCGCAGGCGGAAGCGATCCGGATTCCGTATGCCGACGGGACGCTCTTCCCCCTCCCGGTCGGGAAGGACGATGCTCTGCTGTCCTCGCTCCTCACGCTCGCGGACGTCCTGGGAACAGGTCATCACGCGGCTGTGGTGGCCAAGGTTGGCCCGGGTAAGGATGTTGCCGTCGTGGGCGACGGTGCGGTGGGACTCTGCGGCGTCATCGCGGCAAAGCGCTTGGGTGCGGAGCGCATCTTTCTCCTCGGCCGCCATCCTGACCGCATCGCCCTTGCGCGTGAGTTCGGCGCCACCGACATCGTGAGCGAACGCGGGCTCGAGGCGATCGAACGTATGCGCCAGCTCACCGGCGGCCACGGTGTCCACGCGGTACTGGAATGCGTGGGCTTGGCTCAGGCCATGGAAACCGCGGTCGAGATCACCCGGGCGGGCGGAGCGATCGGGCGTGTCGGGGTGCCGCAGGATGCCGCCATGCCCGGGTCCCAGACAGCCTTCTACCACAACGTCACGGTGGGCGGTGGCCCGGCTCCCGTGCGCGCCTACATTCCCGAGCTCCTGCCTGACATTCTGGAAGGTCGGATCCAGCCCGGGCGAGTCTTCGATCGATTGGTGGACCTCGACGGCGTGCCCGATGGCTACCGCGACATGAACGATCGCAAGGCGCTGAAAGTGATGGTCCGGCCGTGAGAGTCATTCCATTCCCCGAGGAGCGTTACTGATGCAGACGCGCAGTTTGGGACAGAACATGCGGGTGTCCGCCCTGGGGTACGGCTGCATGGGGCTAACGGGTGTGTACGGGACCCCGCCAGACCGGCAGAAAGGCATCGAGATCATCCGCGCGGCAGTCGAGGGGGGCGTGACTTTTTTCGACAGCGCCGAAGCGTACGGTCCATTCACGAACGAGGAGTTGGTTGGTGAGGCGCTGGCGCCGTTTCGGAACCAGGTCACCGTCGCGACGAAGTTCGGCTGGGGCATCAATCCTGATGGCTCTCGCTATGGCCTGGACAGTCGCCCGGAGCACATCCGCGCGGTGGTGGATGCGATGCTCAAACGACTGCGCGCAGATAGTGTCGATCTGCTCTATCAGCATCGCGTGGATCCCAACGTGCCCATCGAGGACGTGGCCGGCACCGTTAAGGCGCTGATCGGCGCCGGGAAGGTCAAGCACTTCGGCCTCTCCGAAGCATCGGCGCGGACGATCCGGCGCGCGCACGCCGTGCAGCCCGTCACGGCCGTTCAGAGCGAATACTCGCTTTGGACACGAGACGTCGAGGAAAATAGTGTGCTCGACACATGCGAGGCGTTGGGCATCGGCTTTGTGCCCTTCAGCCCGCTCGGCGCCGGATTTCTCTCGGGGAAGATCGATTCCACGACGCCGATCGACCCAAAAGACTTCCGCTACAATTCCCCACGCTTCTCGCCGCAGGCGCGCGCCGCGAACGCCCCGGTCGTCGAGCTTCTGAACCAGGTTGCCCAGCGCAAGAAGGCGTCCGCCCCGCAAGTTGCGCTCGCCTGGCTCCTCGCGCGAAAGTCCTGGATCGTGCCAATCCCAGGCACGACCCGGCGTGAGCGATTGAGCGAAAATCTCGGTGCTGTGACGATCGAACTCACGCCGGACGAGGTGCGCGAGATCGACGTGGCCGCCTCGAGGATCGACGTGCAGGGCGCGCGGTTGCCGGAAGCGGTGCTGCGCTACTCGAACCGCTGACCAGGCGACTCAGCGACATCACAGGCGAGGCTCGGCGCCGGAAGAGTCGCGGAAATGCAACATCATTCTTAAGGAACGAAACCTATGCAAAAACGTGAACTCGGCCGCAATCGCCTCAAAGTCTCCTCCATCGGGTTTGGCTGTATGGGCATCAGCTTCAGCTACGCCACTCAGCTGTCCAAGGAGGATGGCGTCGCACTGATCCGCGCGGCGGTGGAGCGGGGCGTGACGTTCTTCGATACCGCGGAGGTTTACGGTCCCTTCGTGAACGAAGAGGTCGTTGGCGAGGCGCTGCGGCCCTTTCGAGAGCGGGTCGTCATCGCCACCAAGTTCGGTTTCGACATCGATCCGAGCACTGGGCAGAACCGAGGTGTCAGCAGCCGGCCCGAGCACATCCGCCGCGCGGTCGAGGGCTCGCTGAAACGTCTCGGTGTCGAAACGATCGACCTCCTGTACCAGCATCGGGTCGATCCGAACGTGCCTATCGAGGACGTTGCCGGCGCTGTCAAGACGCTGATTACTGCAGGCAAGGTCAAACATTTTGGCATGTCAGAACCTGGAGTCCAGACACTGCGCCGGGCTCATGCCGTGCAGCCGGTGGCTGCGCTGCAGAATGAGTATTCGCTGTGGTGGCGCGCGCCGGAGACGAACGGCATTCTTCAGGCATGCGATGAGCTCGGGATTGGCTTTGTGCCATACAGCCCGCTCGGGAAGGGCTTCCTGACCGGGGCGATGAGCAAGGACACGAAGCTGCCGAAGAACGATTTCCGCAGCGCTGTACCGCGCTTTTCCCCGCAGGCAATGGAGAAAAATAAGGCCTTTGTGGATCTCCTCAGACGGATCGCCGAGAACAAGGGCGCGACTCCGGCCCAGATTGCGTTAGACAATATGGCCTGACGTGC
>JAJZZR010000498.1 GCA_021797465.1 Pseudomonadota bacterium
GGCGGGGTGATCTTGCGCACATACACCCGGTCGCCCGGATCGACGTAGAAAGTGAGCTCCACCTGGTGGGTCTTGTTGTTCGGGGTCGGCACCGGGACCACCTTGGCGAACGCGTAGCCGTACTCGCCCAGGCGGTTCTCGATGAGCTTCTGCGTATTGGTGATCAGCGCCCGGTCGAACACCTCGCCGGGGCGCGCCCGCACCAGACGCTCGAGCTGCCGCTTGGGCACCACGAACGTTCCGGCCAGCTTGATCTTGGCGATGCGGTAGACCTCGCCCTGCTTGATGTTGACGTTGATGTAGATGTTCTTCCTGTTCGGACTGATCTGCACTTGCGAGGAGCGGATCGCGAAATTCGCGTAGCCCCGATCCATGTAGAAATTGCGCAGCCGTTCCAGATCGCCCTTCAAGGTCGCGCGCGAGTAGCGGTCGTTGTCCTCGTACCAGGACAGCCAGCCCGGCGTCTTCAGGTGGAAGCGCTTGAGAACCTCCGCTTCCGGGAAGCGGGTGTTGCCCACGATGTTGATCGAGCGGATGACGGCGCGCGAGCCCTCGTCGATCTTGATCTTGATCTTGACCCGGTTGTCCGTCTCCGGCACGACCTTGGTGTTGATCCGCACTCCGTACTTGCCCCGGCTGTAGTACATGTGGGTCAGATAGCCGGTGACCTCGCTCAGCACCGAGCGGTTGAAGATCTTGCCCGGCGCGAGCCCCACGTTGCGCAGGGACTTCATCAGGTTCTTGGTCTTGATCGCCTTGTTGCCGGTGACCTGGAAGCTCTCGATCGACGGCCGCTCCATCACCACCACGACCAGGGTGTTCCCCTGGCGGCGCATCTCGATGTCGCGGAAGAAGCCGGTGGCGTACAGCGCCTCGATCGCCCGGCGTATCTTCTCCGGCGTCAGATCATCGCCGATGTTGATCGGCAGGTAGTTGAACACCGTCCCTTCGGAGATGCGCTGCAGGCCCTCCACCTTGATGTTACCCACGGTGAAATCCGCTGCGCGCGGCGCGATATTGCCCTGCGCCATGGCGAGCGCCGAATGGACGGCGAGCGCGACGGCGGCGAGCGCCAGACGACCCTTCATACGGAGAGCACCCGATTTGTCACGTAGCGGAACATTTGACCCCGATGTATTGCGTCGATCACGTGTGTTTCCCCCGCACCTCGGCCGGCGAAGCGGCGCGGAGCCGAGCGGACCTCGATTCGGGCCCGGCTTCAATCTGTGCAAGGGTCAGCCAAACTGGCGCGCGATGTCGTTGAACACCGCCACCCCCATCAGAAGAATCAGCAGCGCGATGCCCACTTGCTGACCGATGATCTGCGCGCGCTCGGACAGCGGCGCCCCCTTGACCCACTCGATGGCCTGGAACAGGATCTGCCCGCCGTCGAGCACCGGAATCGGCAGGAGATTGAGAAAGCCCAGCTCCATCGAGATGAGCACGAGGAAACCCACGAACGAGCCGGGCCCGGCACTGGCCGACTGGCCGGCATCCTCGGCGATGGTCAACGGCCCGCCGATGTTCTTGATCGACACCCGGCCGAGCGCCATCCGCCACAACAGGCGCGCCTGCAGTTTCGTCAGGGTCCAGATCCGGCCCGCGGCGCGCGTGAGCGCGCCGAGCGGCCCGAGCGGCGCGGTCTGAACCATGCCCGGCGGATAGCTGATCGTCATCGGCTCCGCCGCCTCGATGCGGCCGATGAGGCGCCCATCGACCGTTACACTCTTGGTCGTGACATCGACGGTCCGCTCGATCGCCCCGCGCCGATAGGTGATGGCGAGTGTCTTGCCCGGATTGGGAGTCACGGCGGCCACGATGTCCTGGAAGTTCTGCATGGCATGGCCGTCGACCGCCACGATCCGATCGCCGGCGCGCAGCCCGGCGCGCGCCGCCGGTCCGCCGGGCAGCACCTGACCGAGGACCGGCGGAACCGTCGGCTCCCAGAAGTGCATCCCCAGGCCGTGCAGCGGATCCTTCGGACCGGTGAGCGCACGGCGCAGCGCCGGGTTACGCACATCCAGATCGAGTGCGCGGGCGGCGCCGCCCGCGGAGCGCACGGTCACGCGCGCATTGCCATTGCCGCTCATGACATCGAGCAGGCGCAGAACCACCTGACGCTGGCTGTCGACCGGCGCCCCGTTGATCGCGATGATCCGGTCGCCCCGGCGCACCCCGGCGCGGGCGGCGATCGAGCCGGCCTGCACATGACCGATCACCGGCAGATAGCGGGTCATGCCGCCGGCCCACAGAATGACGCTGAGCGCGCCGATCGCGAATATGAAGTTGAAGCCCGGACCGGCGAGCAGCACCAGAATGCGCTTCAGCGGATGCTGGCGGGTGAATGAGCGGGAAAGCTCCTCCGGCGGCACCGGGCCCTCGCGCTCATCGAGCATCTTGACGTAGCCCCCGAGCGGAATGGGGCAGATCCAATACTCGATCTGATCGCGTTTGCCGCGCCAGGAGAGGATGGGCTTGCCGAAGCCCACCGAGAAGCGCAGCACCTTGAACCCGAGGCGGCGGGCCACCCAATAGTGACCGAACTCGTGCACCGTGACCAGCAGACTCACGGCGATCAGGAACCACAGCAGATACCACAGCGCCGTCATGCGCCCGCACCCCCGACCGAGACCTTCTCACCCGCGTGCATACGCTCCTCGATACACGCGGGCGCGAGCCGCCGCGCCTCGCCATCGGCGGCCGTGACATCGTCCAAACCGCCGATGGGTCCCGCCGTAGAGCGTGTGATCACCTCCTCAATGACCGAGGCGATGCCGGGAAAGTTCAACCGCCGCTCGAGGAAGGCGTGCACCGCCACCTCGTTGGCCGCATTCAGCGCCACCGGCGTGAGGCCGCCGGCGCGCGCGGCCGCTCGCGCGAGGCGCAGGCTGGGGAACCGCACCGGGTCGGGTGCCCGGAAGTCCAGCCTCGCCGTCTTGACCAGATCGAGGAACGCGACGCCCGAGGTCATGCGCTCAGGCCACGCCAATGCATGCGCGATCGGCGTGCGCATGTCGTGGGAGCCGAGCTGGGCGAGCATCGAGCCGTCGATGTACTCGACCAGCGAGTGCACGATGCTCTGCGGGTGAATGACGATATCGACCCGCTCGGGTGTCAGCCCGAACAGGAAGCATGCCTCGATCAACTCCAGGCCCTTGTTCATGAGGGTAGCCGAATCGACCGAAATCTTGCGCCCCATCACCCAGTTCGGGTGAGCCACGGCCGCCTCCGGCGTCGCCGCGGCGATGGCCTCCGCGCTCCACTCGCGAAACGGTCCCCCGGAGCAGGTCAGCAGCAGGCGGCGCACGCCGCTCGGGGCCTCGCCGGTGCTGGTCCCGTGCGGCAGACACTGGAAGATGGCGTTGTGCTCGCTGTCGATCGGCAGGAGCACCGAGCCGCCCGCGCGTACCGCCTCCATCAGCAGCGGGCCGGACATGACCAGGGATTCCTTGTTGGCAAGCAGCAGCCGCTTGCCGGCGCGCGCGGCCGCGAGCGTCGAGGGCAGCCCCGCCGCCCCGACGATCGCCGCCATGACGCACTCGGCCTCCGGCAGCGTCGCCAGCTCGAGCAGACTGTCGGGCCCGGCCAACAGGCGCGTGGCGCGTGCCGCATCGCCGAGGCGCGCTTCGAGCTCCCGGACCGCGCCGGCGTCGGCGAGCGCCGCATAGCCCGGGCGATGGAGCCGGATCTGCTCGGCAAGCTTCTCGGTGTTGCGGTGGGCGCCGATACCGACCAAGCGGAAGCGGTCCGGGTGGCGCGCGAGCACATCCAGGGTGTTCTCACCGATCGAGCCGGTCGAGCCGAGAACCACCACCCCAATCATGACATGACCCCCATAACCGTGAGACCGAGCAACAGCACCGGGGCGGCCCCAGTCAGGCTGTCGATGCGGTCCATGACCCCGCCGTGCCCCGGAAAGAGCCGGCCGCTGTCCTTCACTCCCGCGAAACGCTTCAGCAGACTTTCGGTCAGGTCACCCACGATCGAGAAGCCCACTGCCGCCAGGCACAGCGCCACGAAGCGCCCCAGGGGCACACTGAACCAGAAACTGCCGGCCACCGCCACCGGAATGCACGAGACGACGCCGCCGAGCGCCCCTTCCCAGGTCTTGGCGGGCGAGACCCGTGGCGCCAGGGGCACCCGTCCGAAGCGTCGGCCCGTGAAATACGCGCCGATATCCGCCACCCAGACCAGAAGCAGGCAGAACAGCACCCACTCGGCGCCGCGCACGCCATTGAGGCGCAGGCGCGCGAGCGCCACCCAGGCCGGCACCAGTGCGAAGATGCCGGCGGCGGCGGCCGAGCCGCGCCCCACACGCCGCGGCGCGAGCGTGATCCAGGCGAGCGCCACCAGCCACCACAGCAGCGCCCCGCCCAGCAACAGCTCCAGGCCCGCGCGCGCGCCGCTGAGCCGCCAGGCGAGCACCATCGCCGCGCCGATGAGCAGCACGTACGCGCCCCGCACCCAGGGGCGGCGCGGCTCGACGAACCCCGACCATTCCCACGCCCCGACCAGGACCGTCAGGGTAAGCACGATCACCGTGGCGCCCGGCGGCAATCCGAACAGCACCACCAGCAACAGCGCGATCAGAACGGCGGCGGTGATGAC
>JAJZZR010000082.1 GCA_021797465.1 Pseudomonadota bacterium
TCTGTTCTGTCCGAGATGCAGATACGCCAGCCCGACGTCGCGCAGTGTGCCGAGCTTCGCGGCGATCGCCGGGACGTTCGCGAAGAACTGCAGCGCTTCCTCGACGGTCATCTGCAGCACTTCGTGAATGTTCTTGCCGCGATATCGGATGTCCAGCGTCTCGCGGTTGTAGCGCTGCCCGTGGCAGATGTCACAGGGAACATACACATCGGGTAGGAAATGCATCTCGACGCGCAGTAAGCCGTCGCCCTGACACGCTTCGCAGCGCCCTCCCTTGACGTTGAAACTGAAGCGCCCCGCGTCGTATCCGCGCGCCCGGGCCTCGGGTACCGCTGCGAACAGTTCCCGGATCGTGGTGAACACGTTGGTATAGGTCGCCGGATTCGAGCGTGGTGTCCGGCCTATGGGGCTTTGGTCGATGTCGATGACTGCCTCGATCTGTTCCAGGCCTTCGAGGCGTTGGCAGGGCGCGGCCTGAGCGCCACTGCCGCCACCGAGGTGTGCGCGCGCGCGATTGAACAGCGTGTCGATGATCAGCGTCGATTTGCCCGAGCCCGATACCCCGGTGACGCAAGTGAGCAGGCCAAGCGGAATATCGGCATCGACACCGCGCAGATTGTTGCCCGAGGCGCCGCGGATGCGGATCTGCCGCTGCGCCGTGCGGTGGGCTCGCTGCGCCGGGACGGCAATCCGGCGCCGGCCGCTGAGGTATTGGCCCGTGAGGGACGCTTCGTTGGCCTGGATCTGCTCGGGGGTGCCGCAGGCGACCACCCGCCCGCCATGCGCGCCGGCGCCCGGGCCCATATCCACCACGTGGTCGGCCGCGCGGATGGCTTCCTCGTCGTGTTCGACCACGATCACGGTGTTGCCGAGATCGCGCAACCGCTTCAGCGTGGCCAGGAGCCTGCGGTTGTCGCGCGGATGCAGCCCGATCGAAGGCTCATCGAGAATGTACATCACGCCGGTCAGTCCCGAGCCGACTTGGCTCGCGAGGCGGATGCGCTGCGCCTCTCCGCCGGAGAGGGTCTCGGCGCTGCGATCGAGGGTGAGGTAGCTCAGTCCGACATCACCGAGGAAGCGCAGCCGCGCGTGTACCTCGCGCACGATCTGTGCGGCGACCTCGCCGCGCCAGCCCGACAGTTGCAGGCTGCCGAGGTACTCCAGGGCGCGCTCGATGCTGAGCGCCGTCAGCTGGGGCAGGTTTCGCTCCCCGACGAACACCCAGCGCGCCGCGCGGTTCAGCCGCGTGCCGCCACAGTCGATGCAGGTGCGCACGCCGAGGAAGCGTGACAGCTCCGCTCGCACCGCCGAAGACTCGGTCTCGCGGTAGCGCCGCTCCAGGTTCGGCAGGATGCCTTCGAACGGCTGGCGCTTGCTTGCCGCCCCGTCGCCGATGCCGTAGGTGATTTCGAGCGAGTCGGTGCCGCTGCCGTGCAGCAGGACGCGGCGCACGGTCTCGGGAAGATCGACCCACGGGGTCTCGATGTCGAAGTGGTAATGGCGGGCGAGGGACTGGATGAGCTGGGAGAAATGCGCATTGCGGCGGTCCCAGCCGCGGACCGCGCCACCGGCCAGCGACAGCTCCGGATGGGCCACGACACGCTCGGGATCGAAGAACTGCTGTGTGCCCAGGCCGTCGCAGGCGGGGCAGGCGCCCAGCGGACTGTTGAAGGAGAAGAGCTTCGGCTCCAACGGCGGCACGCTGTAGCCGCAGATCGGACAGGCATGACGGCTCGAGAACACCAGCTCTTCGGGCTCTTCGCGCTCGGTCCCGAGGGCGGGGTCCGTGAGGCGCACCACCCGCGCGAGCCCTCCGGAAAGGCTCAGGGCCGTCTCGAACGACTCGGCGAGGCGCTGAGATGCCTCGGATTTAATCCGCATCCGGTCGACGACCGCCTCGATCGTGTGCTTGCGCTTCGGGTCGAGCTCTGGTGGGGCATCGAGTTCATAGATCCGGCCGTCGATGCGCGCCCGCATGAATCCCTGCCCGGCCAGATCCCTGAGCGCATCGGCATGGCCGCCTTTTCGATCCGCCGCCAGCGGCGCCAGCAGCGCAATGGCGGTGCTCGGCGGCAGCTTCAGCACCTGGTCGACCATTTGGCTCACGGTCTGGGCCTCGAGGTCGAGCTGATGGTCGGGGCAGCGCGGGACGCCGGCGCGGGCGAACAACAGCCGCAGATAGTCGTAGATCTCGGTGACCGTGCCGACCGTCGAGCGTGGGTTACGTGTGGTGGCCTTCTGCTCGATGGCGATCGCGGGCGAGAGCCCCGCGATGTGATCCACATCGGGCTTGTCCATCACCGCGAGGAACTGCCGCGCATAGGCCGAGAGCGACTCGACGTAGCGCCGCTGCCCCTCGGCATAGAGCGTATCGAAGGCCAGCGACGATTTACCGGAGCCCGACAGGCCCGTGATGACAATCAGGCGGTCGCGCGGCAGATCAAGATCGACGCTCTTGAGGTTGTGGGTCCGCGCCCCGCGGATACGGATTTCCTGCATAGCCGCTCAGTTTACGCGCTGGCCGCGGACCGGCGCCCCCCGGGCCCGCGATTGCGCTGAATCTGCACGATCCCGCAGGCAGATCCTGTTTCGCGCGAGCATCGCGCCCGTCTACAATGCCGAACCTTTCGGAGGGCTGGATCATGGCGCGTGGTATCAATAAGGTCATTCTCATCGGTCACCTGGGCGCCGACCCCGAGACGCGTGCCATGCCCTCGGGCAGCTCGGTGGCGAACCTGCGCATCGCGACCACCGAGTCCTGGCGCGACAAGCAAAGCGGCGAACAGCAGGAGCGCACGGAGTGGCACCGGGTGGCGCTGTTCGGACGCCTGGCCGAGATCGCCAGCGAGTACCTGCGCAAAGGCTCGCAGGTATACATCGAGGGCAGCCTGCGCACCCGCAAGTGGCAGGACAAGCAGGGCAACGAGCGCTACTCGACGGAGATCATCGGCAACGAGATGCAGATGCTCGGCGGACGGGGCGGTGGCGGCGGGAGCTCGGGTCCCGGCGGGGGCGGGGGCGGCGGCGGCCCCGCGGCCCCGGAGAGTTCGGAATTCGCTCAACCTGCCGGCGGTGGCGCGGGGGAAGGGACGGATTTCGATGACGATATACCGTTTTAATCGATACCTGTCTTCATTTGTAAATAAAAGCCTCGGAATCTCGGTATTCCGAGGCTTTTTTATCCATTTACGGTTTTCCGAGCGTCTGGTATTCGTTCCAACAGCCGGCCTGGTCTCTTGAGTTGGAAGTTCGCGTGCGCAAACGCCCGATGCTCAGGAGGATCTCATCCGCGGTCCAGGTCCATGCGAAGGGCATTGCGCTGCGGGAGTTGGCAGCGAGGCATGCGCGAATGGCCCGCGCGATTTCAGCGCTGCTGCGATGAGTACCCCGGCGAATCCGCCGCTGGGGCGCCCCGGGCATCGGTGGACCAACGGTCTGGATTCTCACCCTGCCTGCGTCATGCCCGCCGTCGTTCTTCGGCGCAGGCTGTGCGAGGGTGCGACGCTCAGTGCGCGGCGCACGCGACCAGGCGCGGGGGGTGCACGGCGCGCATGGCCTCGCTCGAGACCTGCGGCAGCATCTGCACTTGCGGTCGCGCGAAGTAGTACCCCTGCAGCAGGTGAATGCCCAGATCCCGCAGGCACAGCGCTTCTTCGCTCGACTCGATGCCCTCGGCGATTACGGTGATGCCGAGCTCGGCGCACATGCGTGCGATCGACTGCGTGATGAGGCGCCGTACGCGGTCTTGGTGAATGTTGCGCGTCAAGGCCATGTCGATCTTGATGATGTCCGGCTGGAATTGCGCGAGCAGATTCAGCCCCGAATGGCCGGCGCCGAAATCATCGATCGCCGTGCGCATACCGTGGCGTTTGTATTCGGTGAAGATCGCCATCAGATGGTTCGGGTCGCGCGAGGGCTCAGCCTCGGTGACTTCGAAGACGAGCTGCTGCTGGGGGAAGCCGGTGCGCGCGGCCGCGTCGAGTGTGGCGCGAATGCAGGCCGTCGGCTGGTAGACCGCATTGGGCAGAAAGTTGATGCTGAGCAGGCTGCGCATCTTCAGCTCAGCGGCCAGGGTGATTGCCTTGACCCGGCAAGCTTGATCAAAAGCGTAGCGATTTTCATCCGTGATGCGGCTGAGGACCTCATGGGCGCTGCCCCCGCCGAGGGGACGCACCAGGGCCTCATACGCATATATCGCGCCGCTTTCGCCGTCGACGATGGGCTGGAATGCCATGGTGAACTTGGGTGCGACACCGGGTTGGCGGCACATCTGGCAGCCCTGAGCAGTCCGGGTATGGGACATGATCGCGTTCCTGTAAGCAGCAGAGTAGGGTATCGGCCGGCCGGCGCACGGCTTGAACCGCTTGGCGCTGCGCGACAACACCCTGAAAAATAATAGAATAATCACTCTCTTCGGCACCCGCTTCCAGGCCCCGTGCGATCGGCTATCGCAGGCTTTAGAATCCCTCCGTCCCGTACCCAGATCCGATGTCCCGCCACTACTACATCAAGACCTTCGGCTGCCAGATGAACGAGTACGATTCCGCCCGCATGGCGGACGTGCTGCGTGCGAGCGCGGGTCTTACGCCGACAGATGATCCCGCCCA
>JAJZZR010000261.1 GCA_021797465.1 Pseudomonadota bacterium
GCGAACGCCGGTCGCGCGAAAATCCGGCTCTGATATTTGACGATGGGCTGCGCCTTCGGCGGCAGCTCGATCTGATAGTACGGCAACCGCCACAGCACCGGGGCGAGAGTGGCATCAACCAGAGAGAACTCGTCCGAGAGAAAGAATGGCTTCAATTGGAACAGCTCGGCTCCTTGCACGATCGTATCGAGGAGGATTTTTCTCAACTTCGGCAGTTGCCTGCGGTCCTCCTCCCGTCCGACCCGATCGAGCAGACTGTACCAGTCGCGCTCGATGCGATAAAGCGCCAGGCGAAACTGCGCGCGCGTGACCGGATCGGCGGGCATCAGGGGCGGATGCGGGAAGCGCTCATCGAGGTACTCGATGATCACGCGCGAGTCGTACAGTACCAGATCCCGGTCCACCAGCGTGGGCAGGGAATGATAGGGGTTCAGATCGAGCAGATCCTCCGGCAGGCTTCCCGGCGCGACACTGACCACCTCGATATCGATGTTCTTCTCGGCCAGGACGATTCGTGTCCGATGGCTCCATGCATCCGCCGGGGCGGAGAACAGCGTCATGATGGCTCGTCTGCTCGACACTCTAGCGCTCCCACCGCCCAGACGGTTCAACCTGCCTGATCGCACCGCTCCGGGCGCCCGCCCCGCGCCGCCTGGTTCGGCGGCCGGGGCGCATCGATGCATCCGCGGATCCTCTCAGCGGACGTCCTTCCAATATTCGCGCTTCAGCAGCCAGGCGAGCCACGTGAAGGCGATCAAGAACAGGATGACCCAGATTCCAATCCGGTGGCGTTCGAGCTTGTTGGGCTCGCTCACGTAGGCGAGAAAATTCACCGTGTCGCGCACGAACCGGTCGAACTGCCGGGGCGTCATGCTGCCCGGCGCGATCTGCTCGAAGTGGGCGAATACCCGGCGTTTGAGCATCGTGCCGTGGGGCCCCGGCACCGCGACCGTGCGGTACACGGCGATCTTCAGTCCCTCGAGCGAGGAGAGCACATCGGGCATGGCCGTGGACGGATAGACCAGGTTGTTCACCCCGGTGGCGCGCCCGGAATCGACGTAGAACGTCTTCAGGTACCGATACAGATAGTTGGTCCCGCGGTAGCGCGCGAACAGCGACAGGTCCGGCGGCTGCTTGCCGAACCACCCGGCCGCATCGGCGGTCATCGGCGAGATCATGTAGTCCTGCGGCGTCTGACCCGGCGGGATCAGGTCCTTGCGCAGGATCGCCGGCGGGATGTGCAGATCCTTGCCCAGACGCGACCAGCGCTCGTAACCGAGCGAATGGCAGCTGAGGCAGTAGCCGACGAAATCGCGCGCGCCGCGCCGCACCGAGGCGAGATCCGCGACATTCGCGCGCGCCTGCCAACTGCGCCAGTGCGCGCCGAAAGTCCGGCCGGTGACGGCGGCCCGCGCACACCCCGTCGCACCGGCCAGCACGACGGCCAGCACGACGGCCGCGCACGCCCGCCGGTCAGTGCGCATGGTAGACCACCCTTTCAGGCACGGGCTTGACCCGATCCCAGCGCGAGTACAGCGGCATCAGCCAGAAGAACGCGAAGTAGCCGATCACGCAGATCCGCGACATCACCACGACCATCGGGCGCACAGGCTGCATGCCGAGATAGCCCAGTCCGACGAAGCTCAGCACGAACACCGCCAGCGCCACGCGCGTGATCCAGCCCTTGTAGCGGATGGATTTCACGGGCGAGCGATCGAGCCAGGGCAGCAGGATCAGCGACACCAGCGCCATCAGCAGCAGAAACGCGCCCCCGCCCTTGCTCGGCACCGCGCGCAAGATGGCGTAAAAGGGCGTGAAGTACCACACGGGATGGATGTCCGACGGCGTCGACAGCGGGTTGTGCGGCGTGAAGTTCGCCGACTCCAGGAACAAACCGTGAAAGGTCGGGATATAGAACACGATGAGCGCGAACACGATCAGGAACACACCGACGCCGAAGATGTCTTTGACCGTGTAATACGGATGAAACGGGATGCCGTCGAGCGGCTTGCCGTCGGGCCCGAGGTGCGCGTGAATCTCGATACCGTCGGGGTTGTTCGAACCGACCTGGTGCAGCGCCACCATGTGCAGCACCACCAGCAGCAGCAGCAGCAGCACGATCGGCACGGCGGCGACGTGCAGCGCGAACAGCCGGTCGAGAGTGAAGCGGGAGACGCCGAAATCGCCGCTGATCAACTGCGTCAGCGCCGGCCCGATGCCGGGGATGGTGCCGAACAGGTTGATGATGACCTGCGCGCCCCAGAACGACATGTTGCCCCAGGGCAGCACGTAGCCCATGAATGCCTCGGCCATCAGCGCCAGGTACACCAGCATGCCGATCACCCACAAAAGCTCCCGCGGCCGCCGGTACGAGCCGTACAGCAGCCCGCGGAACATATGCAGATAGATGACGACGAAGAACAGCGAGGCGCCCGTGGAATGCATGTAGCGGATCAGCCAGCCCCAGTCGACCTCGCGCATGATGAATTGCACGGAACCGAACGCGTCGCTCGGCCTGTAGTACATCGTCAGGAAGATGCCGGTGAGGATCTGCATCACCAGCACCAGCATGGCGAGCGAGCCGAAGAAGTACCAGAAGTTGAAGTTCTTCGGCGCGAAATAGCCGGTCAGCTGGCTGGAGATGAATTTGTCGACCGGCAGGCGCCGGTTGAGCCAGGCCCTGAAGCCGTCCCGGGCGGCGGCGGGCTCGGCCGCCGGCGCTCGAGCCGGATCGCCGGCGCTCACGCGAACCCCTGGCAGCGACGCATCGGGCCATCGGCAGCGCCAACGCACTCGGTCATCGGAAGAGCCTCCCAATTTCCGCTCGGTCTCGCCCAACGCCAAGCCGGACCCGTCTTCTTGCGCCACGAGGAGCCCCTCATGCGGTTTCCGGCTCGTCGGGGGTGAGTGCATTATACACGTTCGCCCTCCCGCCGCGGCCCGCCCCCGGGTCGGGCACAGCGGCGAGCGGATGACCGGGACGGCCCGCGCCCGGCACCCGGATGGCGCTCTACAATCGCCGCCTCGACGGCCGCCGCGCGCCGATGCGGGCGGGCGGGCGGGCGGCAGTGAACTCGGAGGATCCACGACATGGTGCAGCGTTTGAGCCGGGCCCTGACCTTCATTGCCGGATCCGTGGTGGGCGGCCTGGCACTGGCATTCGTGGTCGTGGCACTGCATCCGAGCCTGATTACCCCGGCCCGGCGGACCTCGGCACACCCACGCGCCGCCCCGACAACCGCCGCGAACGGCGCCGAGCGGCGCGAGCGGCGCGAGCGGCCGGTAGCGAGCTACGCCTCGGCCGTCGAGCGGGCCGCCCCGGCGGTGGTCAATATCTACACGGCGCGGCTGGTCACCGAGCAAGTCAATCCCTTCCCCTCCTTCGCGCCTTTCTCGGGTCTGTTCGGCAACCTCCTGCCCGAGTACCGCCAGCGCATCGAACGCACTCTGGGCTCGGGCGTCATCATCGACAAGCAGGGACACATCGTCACGAACTACCACGTCATCGCCGACGCCGAGGCGATCCGCGTGCAGCTCGCCGACGGCCGCATCGCCAAGCCGCGCATTGTCGGGGTGGATCCGGACACCGATCTGGCGGTGCTGCAGATCAACCTGCCGCATCTGCCGGTCATCACGTTCGGCCACTCCAGGCAGGTCCGCGTCGGGGACGTGGTGCTCGCCATCGGCGACCCCCTTGGGCTGTCGCAGACGGTGACCAACGGCATCGTCAGCGCCACGGGGCGCGAGAATCTCGACATCTCCGCCTTCGACAATTTCATCCAGACCGACGCGCCCATCAATTTCGGCAACTCCGGCGGCGCCCTGATCAATTCCAACGGCCAGCTGATCGGCATCAACACGGCGATCGTCGCCAAGAGCCTCGGGGTGGAAGGCATCGGCTTCGCGATCCCGGTCGACATCGTGCGCGGAGTGGTGCACGACATCATCAAATACGGCAAGGTCATCCGCGGCTGGATCGGCATCATTCCGGAAGATATCTCCGCCACCGAGGCGCGCCAGATCGGGCTCGCCCGCGGCGGAGTGCTCATCGCCAACATGTACGTGAACAGCCCCGCGCAGCAGGCGGGACTCAAGGCCGGCGACCTGTTGCTCGACCTCGACGGTAAGCCGGTGCGCTCGGCCGAGGAGGCGCGCGTGGAGATCGCCAGCCGCAAGCCGGGCTCGACGCTCGCCGTGCGCGTGCTGCGCGGCATGCGCAAGCTCAACGTGACGGTGCAGGTGAAGCAGCAGCCCAAGTAAGCGCGCCTGCCGTTGCGCTACCATTGGCACGAACCCCGATCACGCAGGACCCGGCATGCAGAAGATTCACACCCGCAGATTCGCGACCCGCGCCGAGCTCGACAGTGCGCTCGCCGCGCGGCTGGAGCAGGCGATCCTGGACGCCGCGCAGTCCCCCGCGGCCATCATGCTCTCCGGCGGCCATACGCCGCTGCCGGCGTACCGGCAGCTCGCCGCACGCCTCAAGCCGCTCGACGCCCGCCAGCGCGAGCACCTGCATGTGCTCTTCTCCGACGATCGCTACGTCCCACGGGATTCCGAGGCGAGCAACTACCACGCCTCACGGCCGCTGCTCGATGCCCTCGCCCTGCCCGAGGCACAGGTACTGCGCGTGCGCACCGAGCTGCCGCTCGAGCAGGCCGCGCTCGATTACGAGACCCGGCTGCGCGCGCTGTTGGATCAGAGCGTGCCGGTCACGCTCGGCATGCTGGGTGTCGGGGCCGATGGTCACACGGCCTCGCTGTTCCGGCCCGATGATCTGGCCCGTGCGCGCGGCCGGCTGGCCATTGCCGTCAGCCGCCCGGACGGCCTCTCGGGCATCAGCGTGACGCCGGAATTCCTCGCGCACGTTCCCGAGCCGTTTTTCGTCGTGGCCGGCGCCGGCAAAGAGGCCGCTCTCGCGGGTCTGGAGCACGAAGACCCGCACGTGGTCGCGGTCCAAGCCGTGCAGGGCTGTGCGCGTGCCGAGCTCTGGGTCGAGCGAGCGGCCGAGCGCGGAACCTGATCGCGCGGGGCCCCGGCCGGCGATCACAGCTGCCTCGCGCGGCCGGCGGGCCGGCCGCGCGAGGCAGCCACGGATACGGTTCGTCACCGCGCGCCGCGGCGGATGTCACACCGCCAATCACGACTATCGTCATGTCGGGACGGAAGAGCGGCGCGCAAGATGGCCCGCGGGGCCGCGCGGATCGATTACAATCGCGCCGGCGCCACTGGACGGCCCGACCCGCACAGCAGGCGCGCGCAGCGGCGCGCGGTCCGCCTGCGGGCGCGCAGCGGCCGATGCGCGTCATGCGTTCCAATCAAACAGGAGACGGACGATGGCTTTGACCCGACAAGTTGTCTCGACGCTCAACAACGACGGCACGGACGTGATGGGGCCGAACGTCCTGGCGTTCCATTACCCCGACCAGAGCCTGGTGTCCGGCAGTCTGCTCACCGTCGAGGCCAATCACTTCGCTGTGCTGAAGTCGCGCGGCGCGGTGCTCTCGGTGTATGACACCGGACAGTATCCCATCCAGACGCCCGACAAGCCGCTGCTCGGCAGCTTCGTGTCGGGGTTCTTCGGCGGTCAATCGCCCTGGCAGTACGAGGTGCTCTACGTCAACCGCGCCAAGCTCCTGGTGCGCAACGCCGGGCTCGCCACCTCGGCCGAGATGGCCGAGATGCAATACCAGGTCGAGTACTACGTGCACGTCGACACCAAGGAGGATGCGCTGAAGCTGATCACGCACATGCCCTTCGCCAAGCACTTCATCGGCACCGACGAGGTAGCGGCCTACGCCGGACCGGTGGTCGAGCAGGCGATCAATCAGATCGTGCAGGTGACGCCGATGGAAAAGATCAACGAGCACATCCACGAGATCGTGGAGCTCGTCAAGGAGCATCTGGGCAGCTTCCTCGGGGTGTATGGCATCACGCTGAACGACGCCAAGGTGCTGATCCTGCCCAAGGACGAGCGCATGCGCGAGCTGATCTCGCTGCGCGCCTTCGGACTCTCCGAGATGGACGCGGTGCGCTACTACGTGGCGCTGAAGATGGCCGAGAAGGGCCTGGTCTCGGCGCCGAACGCCGCGGTCGGCCAACCGTTCTTCATCGGCGGGGCGACCATGGGCACCTTCCCCGTCACCAATGCCCTGCAGTCGGTCGGCCCGAGTCCGCAAGCCGGCAAGTAGCCACCACAGGCGCGGCGGCCGGCACGCCGGCGGCCGCGCCCAAGGGAGACGTCGCGTGGAACTGAAAGCCGCACCCAACCCGATCGATTCGGCAGGTCCGGTCAAACAGGTTCTCTCGAACCTGTTCTATGGCTGGGGATACAACTTCTACCGGCGCGAGAATCAGCTGCGCGCCGACGACCTGCTGATCCGCGGCAAGCTGAGTGCGCTGCTCGGGGAGTGCCGCAAACACGCCAACGAGCTCGAGGCGAGCTTCCGCCGCGAGCGCCTGCCCGCCCCGACCCGGGAGCATCCCTTCGCCGATCCGGCCGCGCTGGCCACCGCGCAGTCGCTGCAGCGGGCCGCGCAGCACATCGAGTCCCTCGAGACCGCGATCCGCACCGCGCCGGTGCCCGAGATGGACCGCATCCATCAACGACATCGCATCGAAGGCGCGACGCTCGAGCAGCTGGTCGATGCCGACGGCAAGCTCGTGCTGGCGGTGGTGGCGCTGCGCGACGCGGTAGCGGCGCTGCAGGACGGCGCCACGGCCGCCACCGAGCTCACCCGCCTGCTCGCGTCGGGCGAAATCCACACGCTGTGGGAGCGGCGCGAGCAGATCCTCTCGGTCCTCGGCTGACGGCCTGGCCGTCCGCGGCGCGGCTTACCCCTTGCGTTCGCCTTGCCCGCCGAAGCCGAGCCGCATCGCCCCGAACGCCTTGTCGGCGAATTCCCCGTTGCCGCGCGCGGCGAAGCGGGCATACAGCGCGGCGCTCAACACATGGGCCGGTACCCCCATTTCGATGGCGGCCTGTACGGCCCAGCGCTCCTCGCCCGAGTCGGACACGTGACTGCTGTAGTCCGACAGGGACGGATCGGCCGCCAACGCCCGGGCCATCAGATCCAACAGTTTCGACGAGATGATGCTGCCATGCCGCCACACCTCGGTGATGGCGGCGATGTCGAGCCGGTACTGGAACAGCCGCGGATGCTCGAGCGGCTCACTCTTGGCATCGGCGGACTTGCGAGGCTCGCACAGTCCGGCGTCGGCGCCTTGCAGCACGCTGAGGCCTTCGGCGTACGCGGCCATCACGCCGTATTCGATGCCGTTGAGCACCATCTTGACGAAGTGGCCGGCGCCGCTCGGGCCGCAGTACAAATAGCCCATGGCCGCCATCGCCAAGGCATCCTCGTTCGCAGCGCCCTGCCGCTGCCCCTCCCTGGGAGCCGATCCTCCGGTCCGCGCGGGGCGCGCGGCCGCGCGCCGCTCGGCGATTCGCCCACCGGGAGAGAGCGCGCCGAAGATCGGCTCAAGCGTCTCGAAGGTGTTCGGATCGCCGCCAACCATCAGGCAGTACCCCTGCACGAGTCCGAGGACACCGCGGCTGGTGCCGACATCGAGAAAGTGGATGCCGTCCGCGCGCAGCGCATCGGCGCGGCGGATGTCGTCGGAATAATGCGAGTTGCCGCCATCGACGAGGATGTCGCCCGCCGCGAGCTGCGGCCGTAAATGATCGATCACCTCGTCCACCGCGGCGGCCGGCACCATGATCCAGATGGTGCGCGGCGCCGGCAGGCGCTCGATCAGATCCGCCGTGGAAGACGCACCGATTGCACCGACCGCCGCGGCGGCGCGCACGGCCTTGACGGATTTGTCATACGCCACGCATTCGTAACCGTCTTCGATCAGACGGCGCACCATGTAGGCGCCCATACCCCCAAGCCCAATCATGCCGATCCGCATGGTATCCCCCTCGAGTCTCTTTTTACGTTCAGCTTCCGCCGCCACGGCGCCGGGAAGCCCCCGGGCCCCCGATCGCCGTCGCAGGGACGCGCCACTGTGAACAGCCGACCGCGAGCAATTCCGGCAACGGCCGCAGGCCGATACCGGTGTCGGACGACGGGACTGGGCGCATCATGAGCTCGACGCCCCCCACGTCAGTTTGGAACCCGCTTGATCTGAGCACCGAGCTGCGAGAGCTTCTCCTCGATGGCCTCGTAGCCCCGGTCGATGTGATAGATGCGCTCGACCTCGGTGCGACCCTCGGCCACGAGTCCGGCGAGCACCAGGCTCGCCGAGGCGCGCAGGTCCGTCGCCATCACCGGCGCGGCGGTCAGGCGCGTCACCCCGTGAATGATCGCCGTGTTGCCCTCGAGCCGGATCTCCGCGCCCAGCCGCCTCATCTCCAACATGTGCATGAAGCGGTTCTCGAAGATCGTCTCGATGATGGTGCCGACACCGTTCGCCACGGTATTGAGCGCCGCGAACTGCGCCTGCATGTCGGTCGGAAACGCCGGATAGGGCGCGGTGCGCACATCCACCGCGCGCGGCCGACGGCCGCGCATGTCGACCTCCACCCAGGTGTCGCCGACATCGACCTTGGCGCCCGCCTCCTGCAGCTTCATCAGCACGGCATCGAGGTGATCCGGCCGCGTGTTCTTGATGCGCACGTGACCGCCGGTAATCGCCCCGGCGACCAGATAGGTGCCGCTCTCGATGCGGTCCGGCAGCACTTCGTAGTGGGTGCCGCGCAGGCGCTCGACGCCCTGGATCACGATCTTGTCGCCGCCTGCGCCCTCGATCTTCGCGCCCATGCTGATCAGGAAATTCGCCAGATCGACGACCTCGGGCTCGCGCGCGGCATTCTCGATGACCGTCTCGCCTTTGGCCAGCACCGCGGCCATCATCAGATTCTCGGTACCGGTGACAGTGACCGTGTCCAGCACCAGCCGGGCGCCGCGCAAGCGGCCAGCCCGCGCGCGAATGTAGCCGCCGTCGATGGTGATGTCGGCCCCGAGTGCCTGCAGCCCGGCCACGTGGATATTGACCGGCCGGGCGCCGATGGCGCAGCCGCCGGGCAACGACACATCCGCCCGCCCGAAGCGAGCCACGAGCGGGCCGAGCACCAGGATCGAGGCGCGCATGGTCTTGACCAGCTCGTATGGGGCCGAGTAGTCGCGCACCGTGGTCGCATCCACCTCGATGCGCATGCGCTCGTCGACAGTGACGGTCGCGCCCATGCCGCCGAGCAGCTCGACGGTGGTGGTCACATCCTTCAGGTGCGGCACGTTGCCGACCACCACCGGACCGTCCGAGAGCAACGCACCGGCCAGGATAGGCAGCGTCGCGTTCTTCGCGCCGGAGATGCGCACCTCGCCCTCGAGCGGCACGCCGCCTTGGATCTGCAGCTTGTCCACGTCAGCGGCCCGCCTCGGCCGGGGTCAACGCCTCGATGGTCAGCGCGTGAATCTCCCTGCCGACGCGCTCGCCGAGCGCGCGGTATATCAACTGGTGACGAGCGACGCGCCCGAGGCCGGCAAACTGTTCGGCCACGATGCGCGCCTCGAAATGGGTCTGGTCTGCCGAATGCACCCGGACCTCGGCTCCGGGCAGGCCGGCGCGGATCAGCCGCGCGACTTCCTCTGGGTTCATTGCGGCATATTACCCCGAACGACTCGCCGGACGCGGCATGGTCACCTCGGAAAAGGACCTCCGGGGACCGCAAGCCCCATGACACGCGCAGGGCTGCCGCGGCGCCGCCGGGCCGCCTTGCACCGGCACCGGACCGTGTCCGTTCACCGCCGCAGGAGTCCTCTGAGCTCAAGGAGCCCGGCGTGCTCGCACGGGCGTGTTCCGACGGCGCCGGGAGAGCGCCCTGAAATTGCTACAATTCTCACAATGAATGCTACCGCCGCACCCGCCGACGCCGCCGATCAGGGCCTGCTCTCGGCCGCGCGGCGCGCCCTCGCGATCGAAGCACGCGCGGTCGAGGCACTGCTCGCGCGCCTCGACGGCCGCTTTGCGGCCGCCTGCCGGCTGTGCCTCGGCTGCCAGGGGCGCATCGTGGTCACGGGCATCGGCAAGTCCGGACATGTGGCCCGTAAAATCGCCGCAACATTCGCCAGCACGGGCAGCCCCGCGTTCTTTCTGCACCCGGCCGAGGCCAGCCACGGCGACCTCGGAATGATCACGCGCGCCGATCTCGTGCTGGCGCTGTCCAATTCCGGCGAGACGCCCGAGGTTCTGCTGCTTCTGCCGCATCTGACGCGCCTGGCCGTGCCGCTCATCGCCATGGTGGGCAAGTCCGACTCGACCCTGGGCCGCGCCGCCACCGTCGTACTCGACGTCAGCGTGCCGGAGGAAGCCTGCCCGTTGAATCTCGCGCCGACGGCCAGCACGACCGCGGCGTTGGCGATGGGCGACGCGCTGGCCGTGGCCGTGCTCGAGACGCGCGGCTTCACTGAGCTGGATTTCGCCCGTTCGCACCCCGGCGGCATGCTCGGACGACAGCTGCTGCTGCGCGTCGAGCAGCTGATGCGCACCGGGCAGGCGATACCGGTGGTTCGCCCCGAGGCGACGCTGGCCGAAGGACTGCTCGAGATGTCGCGCAAAGGCCTCGGCATGACGGTGATCGCCGGCACCGATGGCGTTGTGATCGGAGTCTTCACCGACGGCGATCTGCGCCGTGCGCTCGATCGCCAGATCGACGTCCACGGGGTCACAATGCGCGAGGTGATGACGGCACCGTGCAAAACGATCGGCCCGCAGGAATTGGCCGCCGAAGCGGTACACCGCATGGAGCTGTACCGCATCACGGCACTGCCGGTCGCCGACGCCGCGGGACGCCTGATCGGCGCGCTCAACGTACACGATCTGTTTCGCGCCGGGGTCGTGTGAGCACCGAAACTGCACGCATTCGTTTGTTGGTGCTCGACGTCGACGGAGTCCTGACCGACGGCCGCCTGTACTACGGTCTGCGGGGCGAGGCGTTGAAGGTGTTTCACGTCCGTGACGGCGCGGGGCTGAAGCAGTTGTGCGCGGCGGGCATGGTGGTAGCGGTAATCTCCGGGAGGCGCTCACCGATGACGCGCCGGCGTTGTCGCGAGCTTGGCATACGGCATGTGATCCAGGGCGTGGCGGACAAGCAGGTGGCATTGCAGCGTTTGTGCATGCGCCTGGCCATCGAGCCCGCCGAATGCGCCTGCATCGGCGACGACACGCCCGACGTGCCGATGATGCGCGCGGCCGGCTTGGCATTCGCGGTGGCCGACGCGCACGAAGAGGCCCGTCGCGCCGCCCACGTCGTGACCGCTCTGCCCGGCGGACACGGAGCGGTGCGCGAGGTCTGCGACCGGCTGCTCGCTGCCCGGCACCCGACTTGAAGACGACGTGATCTACGTGATCTACCGGATATTCGCGTTCCTGACGGTGGCAGCGGTGGTGATCGGCTCTCTGCTGCTGGCGCGGCAGGAGGGCTCGCCCCAGATGACGACCGTCGCGCGCAGCGATGCGAGCGAAGGATATTCGGCGCGCGATGCGCAGGTGTGGGAAACCGGCGCGAACGGGCTGCCACTTTATACCGTCAATGCCGCCCTGATCCGCGAGCTGCCGCGCCACGACAGCGTGCAGATGACCCGGGTGGATCTGACCTTCCTGGATCCGAGCGGCAACAAGTGGTTGGCGACCGCTGAGCGGGGAGACATCGTGCGCGGCAGCGGCAAGGTGGAGCTGGCGGGCAACGTCCACGTCACCGCCGCGGTGCAGGGGGCGCGCGCGCCCATCCTGATCCGCACCGACGCCCTGACCTATGACAGCCACACCGACCGCGTGAGCACCGCCGACCCGGTGACACTGCTGTGGGCGGGCCAGCAGCTCGATGCCACGGGTCTGATCATGAACTTGAAGACACATCACCTCCAGTTAAAATCCCACGTCCATGCCATTGTTACGCCGTCGCACTAGATTCGCGCTGATCGCCGTGGCACTGGCGGGGCTCGGCGCCGCGCGGCCGCCGACTCTGCCGCGACAGAAATACACGTTCGACGCGACGTCTTCGGAGATCAACTACAAGGCGCAGACGGGCGTGTTTCAGAACATCAAGATCTCACAAGGCAAGGTCACCGTGTTCGCCGACCGGGCCCACGCGATCGGCATCGGCGACCCCAACGGCCAGTGGACTCTGATCGGCAAAGTGCGCGTGCACGCGCCTCCGCACGGCAACTTGAGCTCTCAGAGAGCCGTCGTGCAGGTACACAATCAGCGGGTCACGGAGGTCACTGTCACTGGAAGTCCGGCGCATTTCAGCCAGCAGGGCAAGGCGCCGCGCCAGCTCACGGAAGGCCATGCCGACGAGATCGTCTACGACGTGACGGCCGGTACCGTGGACCTTGATCGCGACGCATGGCTCAGCGACGGCCGCAACCAGATCAGCAGCCCGCAGATCCGATACAACATTCTCAAGGACCGCATCGAGGCGACCTCGGGGGGGTCGGGCAAGCGCGTTCATATCTCCATCGGACCGCGGACTCCGTCTAAGAGCAAGGCGCATGCCCCGGTGAGCAAGGCGCATGCCCCGGCGAAACCGAGCCCGAGGCCGCCCGGAAAGGCCTCCTGATGTCGCTCAAGGCATCCGGTTTGGAAAAACGATACCGGTCCCGCAAAGTCGTCCGTGGAATGAGCCTTGAGGTGGCCCCCGGGGAGGTCGTCGGGCTGCTGGGCCCGAATGGGGCCGGCAAGACCACCGCCTTTTACATGATGGTGGGTCTGGTGCGTTGCGACGCCGGGCGGATCCATCTCGGGGATCGGGACATCACCGCGCTGCCGATGCATCGGCGGGCCGAGCTTGGTCTGGGATACCTGCCGCAGGAAGCGTCTATCTTCCGCCGCCTGTCGGTGGAAAACAACGTGCTCGCAATCCTCGAAAGACGCGCCGATCTGGACCGGGCCGCGCGCGAGCAGCGCCTGGAGGAGCTGCTGGAGGAGCTGCGCATCGGGCATGTGCGGCGCAGTCTCGGTCTGTCGCTGTCGGGAGGTGAGCGCCGGCGCGTGGAAATCGCCCGCGCGCTCGCGGCCGAGCCGCGGTTCATGCTCCTCGACGAGCCCTTCGCCGGCGTCGATCCGCTGTCGGTGCTCGACATCCAGCGCATCATTGGCGAGCTCACCAGCCGAGGAATCGGCGTGCTCATCACGGACCACAATGTGCGCGAGACCCTGGGAGTATGCAGCCGCGCGTACATCGTCAATCAGGGAACTGTGATCGCCGCCGGAAACGCCGAAGAAATTCTTGCCAATCCCCAGGTCCGTGAGGTGTACTTGGGCGAGTCGTTCCGTCTTTGAGGGGCCTGCCGGCGCTCCGGCCGGGCGACCGAGCCACCGTATTTTCCGCCGGGACAGGAACACCGCGACAATCACCCATGCCGCCATGCTGAAACCCTCTCTGCAGCTCAAGCTGGGCCAGCAACTGACCATGACCCCGCAGCTGCAGCAGGCGATCCGGCTTCTGCAGCTGCCCGCTCTGGAGCTCCAGGCGCACATCCGCGAGCTGCTGGAGACCAATGTCATGCTCGAGCCGCTCGAAGACGGCGAGAGCGAATCCGGCGAGGCGCTCGAGGCGGGCGAGACGAGCGCGCCGGCCGAGGAGCGCGCCGAGGCCACCGAGACTGCCGAGAGCGTCGAAGTCCTCGAGGACGACTGGGGCGGACAGAGTACTGGACCGGCCGAGTCCACCTGGAACGGGGACGATCTGGATCGGATCCAGGAATTCGCGGACGCCTCGGGACAATCCCTGCAGGAGTATCTTCTCTGGCAGCTCGAGCTGGCCAAGCTCGAGCCTCGCGAGATCGCCATCGCGCGTGCCATCGTCGATGCCATCAGTGACGACGGCTACGTTACGGAGTCAATGGAGGAGATCGCCGAGACGCTCAAGCCCGAAGTGCACTGCACGGCGAGCGAGGTCGCATCGGTCCTGAGCGGCGTGCAAGCCCTCGATCCGCCCGGCATCGGCGCACGCAGCATCGGCGAGTGCATCGAGCTGCAACTGCGCCAGCTCGACCCGGACACCCCGGGTCTAGCGACCGCGCTCGAGATCGCCCGGCGGCATCTCGAGCGTCTGGCGTGCCGGGAGCTCTCGGCACTGAAGCGCGAGCTGCGCGCGAGCGACGAGGACCTCACCGAGGCCCTGGCGCTGGTGCGCTCCTGCCACCCGCGGCCGGGCTCTACTGTGAGCACTGGTGCACCCGAGTACGTCGTGCCGGACGTATTCGTGCGGCGCACCGACCACGGCTGGAGCGTCGAGGTTAATTCGGCTACTTTGCCGCGGATTCGCCTCAATCACAGTTATGCGAGCCTGCTCGGCCGTGGTGCCAGCCACGCCACGCTGCGCGCACAGCTGCAGGAAGCGCGCTGGCTGCTGAAGAGCCTGGAAATCCGCCACGAGACGCTGATCAAGGTTGCCCGCTCGATCGTCGAGCGTCAGGTCTCATTCCTCGAGCACGGCGAGGAGCACATGCGCCCGATGATCCTCAAGGACATTGCCGAGGCGGTCGGCATGCACGAGTCGACCATCTCGCGGGTGACCTCCGGCAAGTACATGCACACCCCTCGCGGGGTATTCGAACTTCGCTACTTCTTCTCGAGTCAAATTGAAGGCGCCGATGGTTCGGGCACTTCCTCGACAGCGATACGCGCCAAGATCAGGAAACTGGTCAAGGACGAGGACCCGCTCACGCCGCTCAGCGACGGGCGCATCGCCGAGCTGCTCTCCGCCGAAGGCATCCCGGTGGCGCGCCGCACCGTCGCCAAGTACCGAGAGGCAATGAATATCCCGTCCTCGAGCGAGCGCAAGCGCTCAGGATCGGCGCAGATGTGAGCGCCTTTTGATCGATTACCGGTCCCGCACGCGATAGGAGATGACTATGCAGCTCAATGTCACCGGCCAGAACATCGAGATCACCTCAGCCCTGCGCGGGTACGTGGAGAAGAAGCTCGAGCGCATCGAGCGGCACTTCGAGCAAGTCATCAACGTGCACTGCGTGCTGAGCGTGGAGAAGCTGCGACAGAAGGCCGAGGCCACGCTGCTGGTGAGCGGCAATTCCATTCATGCCGATTCGATCGAGGAGGACATGTACGCGGCCATCGATCTGCTCGCCGACAAGCTCGACCGGTGCGTCAAGAAACACAAGGAGAAGCTGACCGACCACCACGCGCTCGAGGTACGAGCGTTGCGCGCCTGAGCGCGCCGGCAGCGGACATCCCGTGCGCATCATCGTCTTGAGCGGGCTGTCCGGCTCGGGCAAGAGCGTGGCGCTGCGCATGCTCGAGGATCTCGATTTCTACTGCATCGACAACATCCCGGCGGCGCTGCTGACACCCTTCATCGCCCACGCCGTGCGCAACCCCGCAGAGACGTATGGGCGTGCGGCGGTGGGCGTCGATGCGCGCAATACGGCGGCGGAGATCGCCACCGTGCCGCGGCTCATTGACGAGCTGCGCCGCAGCGGGATCGAGTGCGAGCTGATCTTCCTCACCGCGGCCGACGAGGTGCTGCTGCGGCGCTTCGCCGAAACGCGGCGCACGCACCCCATGGGCCGAGGCAGTCTCGATCTGCGCACGGCGCTTTCGCTCGAGCGCAGCCTGCTCGAGCCGATTGCCCATGCGGCGGATCTGATCATCGATACCTCGCACATGGGCATGCATGCTCTGCGCGATGTGATCGCCGAGCGGGCCGGCGTGCCGCGCACCGACCGGCTCTCGATCACGTTCGAGTCATTCGGCTTCAAGCATGGGATCCCCGGCGACGCGGATTTCGTGTTCGACGCCCGTTCACTGCCGAACCCGTACTGGGAGCCGCACCTTCGGCCGCTGAGCGGGCGCGATCCCGAGGTCATCGCCTTCCTCGAGACGCATACCGACGCGGGCCGACTCATCGAGGACATCGAGCGATTCGTGCGCGCGCGCATTCCTGAATTCGAAGCCAGCCATCGCGGTTACTTGACCGTCGCGGTGGGCTGCACCGGGGGTCAACACCGCTCGGTGTACATCGTCGGCCGGCTAGCTGATCGGCTGCAGCGGACCCACCCGCAGGTCACGGTGCGCCACACCGCGCTCGTGCCGCCGCCGGACGCGGCGGCCAGCCCGCTCAGGTGAGCTGTGTCACGCCCGGCGCGCTGCTCGCCGGTTGCA
The DNA here is from genome assembly GCA_021797465.1 of Pseudomonadota bacterium. Taxonomy (GTDB): domain Bacteria; phylum Pseudomonadota; class Gammaproteobacteria; order Steroidobacterales; family Steroidobacteraceae; genus 13-2-20CM-66-19. Next base: position 16,132 of record JAJZZR010000261.1, read on the forward strand.
GGCGCTCGCCCGCGATGAACGCTCGCAGGGTTGTGCGCGAGCGCATCGCATCCTGATAGCCGAGCTCGATCAGCGCGCGGGTATAGGGTGCCTCGAAGGCCAGATAGCTGGTCAGCTGGTGACCCGGCACTTCGGGCCGACCGCCGAGCACCCGCAGCAGCGCGCGCAAGCCGGGCGGCATGTCGGCGACGTAGCGGGCCGCGATCTCGCTCGGATCGACGCTCGGAGCGATCATGAGCGTCTCGACGGGGCGAAGTCCGCGCGCCTGCGGCGCCGCGCGCACCAGTTGGTTCATGCGGTCGATATGCTCGAGATCACCGTAGATCTGATCGGTGAACAGGGTATCGAGCATGAAGCCGAGCACCTCTCCTGGGGTCGGTGTTGTGGCGGGCCGCGCGGCATCGACGCCGGAGATCTGCGGCGAGCGCACGCCGAGGATGAGCAGCCGGTCCGCGCCGAGGTGAACGGCCGGGCTCAACGGGTTGAGCTGGCGCATCGAGCCATCGCCGAAGTACTCGTCGCCGAGTTTGACGGGAGTGAACAGCAGCGGGATGGCGATGCTCGCCCGGATGGTCTCCTGCGACAGCTCGCTGCGGCGGCCCATGTGCTGCGCGCGGGTCCACTCGGACAGCTCCGGCACGCCGTCGAAGAACGCCACCGACTGGCCATTGGCGTAACTCGTGGCGCACAGCGCGCAGGCGCGCAGATGGCCGCGCGCGATGCTGCGGCGGATGCCGTTGCAATCGATTTCCCGTGCGAGCAGCGCCTTCAGCGGACCGGTCTCGAGCAGCGATTTCGGCGGCGAGAGGATCAGGCCGCCCGAGATCAGCGACAGCACCCAGTGCAGGCCGGAGCGCACCATGTGCGGCGTATCAACGTGGAAGACCTGCCCGGTGCGGAAGTTCGACCACACCCGCAGAAGACCCGCGACGCCCTGGCGCCACACGTGCGCCTCGGCGGCGAGCACGCTCGCGGCCACCGCCCCCGCTGAAGTCCCGACGATGATCTGGAAGGGATTGCGCGCCCGCGGGAGTATCTCCGCCAGCGCACGCAGCACGCCCACCTGGTATGCGGAACGCGCTCCGCCACCCGTCAGCACCAGGGCCACGACCGGACGGCGCCGCGGGCCGAGCGGCTCGCGGGATGGGATATCGGTTGCCGGCTGCATAATCTCGGACGAGACCGGCCGCTATGCGAACCGCCGTCGGCGCGTCATGAGCCCGACAGCCTAGGCCACCTCGAGGATCTGCAGCGAGTTCGTGCCGCCTTGCACGCCCGACTGCTCGCCCTTGGTGAGAATCACCAGATCCTTGCGCTCGACCAATTTCAGCTCCAGAAGCCGAGTGAACAGCGTGTCGTAGAGCTGTCCGGTGGACTTCGCGTGAGTCACGTCGAAGATCACCGGATAGACACCGCGGAACAGCGTCACCCGGCGGCGCGTCGATTCGTGGCGGGTGAAGGCGTAGATCGGAATGTCCGAGCGAATGCGCGACATCCATAACGGCGTCGAGCCCGACTCGGTCAGCGCTACGATGGCGCGCACCTTCATGTGATTGGCGGTATACATCACCGCCATGGAGATGGCCTCCTCGCCGTCGCCGAACAGCCCCTCGGTACGATGTTGCTCGAAGCCGAGCGACAGCTCGTATTTCTCAGCACCCTCGATGACCTGCGCCATCGCCTCCACGGCGCGCACCGGGTAGCGTCCGGTGGCCGATTCCGCCGACAGCATGACCGCGTCGGTCCCGTCCATCACGGCATTAGCGACATCGCTGACCTCGGCGCGGGTAGGAATCGGGTTCTGGATCATCGATTCCATCATTTGCGTCGCGGTGATCACCACACGGTTCTTCAGCCGCGACTGGCGAATGATGGTCTTCTGCAAGCCGGCGAGCTCGGCATAGCCCATCTCGACGCCGAGGTCGCCGCGCGCCACCATCACGACGTCGGACGCTTCGACGAGCGCCGGCAGATTGGTGATCGCCTCCTGGCGCTCGACCTTGGCGACGATACGCGCGTCGCGGCCGGCGCGGCGCGCCAGGGTTCGGGCCTGCTCGATATCGTCCGCGTCGCGGGCGAAGGACACCGCGATGTAATCGATGTTCTCCTCGGCGGCGAACCGGATGTCTTCCTTGTCCTTGTCGGACAGGGCCGGAGCGGATATGCCACCGCCCTGCCGATTGAGTCCCTTGCGATCGGAGAGCTCGCCGCCGATGCGCACGTGCGTGTGAATGCGCGTGCCGTCCACCCGGTCGACGTCGAGGACGATCTGACCGTCGGCCAGCAGCAGCGCGTCACCGGCGCGCACGTCCTTCGGCAGATCCTTGTAGGCGACTCCCACGCCCTCCACGGTGCCGGCCTTGGGATCGAGCGCGGTGTCGAGCATGAAGGGCCGCCCTTCCTCCAGCATCACCTTGCCGTCGCGGAACCCTTCGATGCGGATCTTCGGTCCCGCCAGGTCGAGCAGCACACCCACGCACTTGTTGGCGCGATTCGCCGCTTCGCGCACCAGCGCCAACCGGCGCCGCCGGTCATCGACGGTGCCGTGCGAGGCATTCAGCCGCGCCACGTCCAGACCGGCGCGCACCATTTCGGTCAGCACCCCCACATCGTCCGTGGCCGGCCCGAGAGTCGCCACGATTTTTGTTCGTCTCAGCATGATGTTAATCGCCTGCGCGCTCCTCGAGGGCTGCCACCGCGGGCAGCGTCTTGCCTTCTACGAATTCCAGAAATGCTCCGCCGCCCGTCGAGATATACGAAATGCCGTCCTCGACCCGGTATTTCTCGATGGCGGCCAGCGTGTCGCCGCCGCCCGCCAGAGAGAACGCCTTGCTGCGGGCGATCGCCTGGGCGATGGCGCGCGTGCCCTCGCCGAATTGCTCGAACTCGAACACTCCCACCGGACCGTTCCAGATGATGGTCCCGGCGGACTGCAGCAGACCGCTGAGCCGGTCGGCGGTATCCGGTCCGATGTCCAGGATCATCTCGTCGGCACCCACGTCGTGAACGGATCGCACATCGGCGTGCGCCGTCGCCGCGAATTCCTTGGCCACCACGACGTCGGTCGGCAGCGGAATCTCCGCCCCGCGCGCCCGCGCCTGTTCCATCAGCCGCCGCGCCACGTCAACCAGCTCCGCCTCGTAGAGCGACTTGCCGACCGGCAGGCCGGTCGCGGCCAGGAAGGTGTTGGCGATCCCGCCGCCGACGATGAGCTTGTCGACCTTGGCGAGCAGGGACTCGAGCACGGTCAGCTTGGTCGAGACCTTCGAGCCGGCGACGATCGCCACAAGAGGCCGCGCCGGGCGCTCGAGCGCCCGTTCCAGCGCCTCGAGCTCCCCGACCAGCAGCGGACCGGCGCAGGCCACCTTGGCGTGGCGCACGATGCCGTGGGTGCTGGCCTCGGCGCGGTGCGCGGTTCCGAACGCGTCCATGACGAACACATCGCACAGCGCCGCCATCTTGCGCGACAGCGCCTCGTCGTCCTTCTTCTCGCCCTTGTTGAAACGCACGTTTTCGCACAGCACCGCGCTGCCGGCGGCACATTCCAGCCCATCCAGCCAGTCGCGCCTCAGGGGCACGGGCTTGCCCAGCAGTTCCGAGAGGCGCGCAGCCACCGGCTGCAACGACAGCTTCTCGTCGAACTCGCCTTCCTTGGGCCGGCCGAGGTGCGACAGGATGAATACCTGTGCATGCTGATCGAGCGCATAACGGATGGTGGGCAGCGCGGCCCGGATGCGCGCATCGCTCGAGATCACCCCGTCCTTGACCGGCACATTGAGGTCTTCACGGATCAGGACCCGCTTGCCGCGCAGGTCCGTGTCCGCCATGCGCCGGATCTTCATGATGCCTTCGACCAGGCGAGGGCCGTATCGATCATCCGGTTCGAGAATCCCCACTCGTTGTCGTACCAGGCGCACACCTTGACCAGCGTGCCGGCGATCACCTTGGTGAGGGTTGCATCGAAGGTCGAGGAATGCGCGTCGTGATTGAAGTCGATCGACACCAGCGGCGCGGTGTTGTAGGCCAATACCCCGTTCAGGCCGGCGGCGGCGGCATCGCGCATCGCGGTATTGATCTCTTCGACGGTGGTGGCGCGCTTGGCCGTGAACGTCAGATCCACGATCGAGACGTTGAGGGTCGGCACGCGCACCGCGAATCCGTCCAGGAGTCCCTTCAGCTCCGGCAGCACCAGCCCGACGGCCGCGGCCGCGCCGGTCTTGGTCGGGATCTGCGACTGGGTCGCCGAGCGCGCCCGGCGCAGGTCCTTGTGATAGACGTCGGTCAGCACTTGGTCGTTCGTATAGGAATGTATCGTGGTCATGATGCCGGCGCTGATGCCGACGGCGTCGTTGAGCACTTTCGCGACCGGCGCCAGACAGTTGGTCGTGCACGAGGCGTTGGAAATGACGGTGTGCTTGCTCGAGAGCACGCCGTGGTTGACGCCGTAGACCACGGTCGCATCGACGTCATCGCCGCCCGGAGCGGAGATCACGACCCGCTTGGCGCCGGCGCTCAGGTGCGCCGAGGCCTTGGCCTTGCTCGTGAACAATCCCGTGCACTCGAACACGTAGTCGACCCCGAGGCTGCCCCAGGGCAACTTCGCCGGGTCGCGCTCGGCGAGCACGCGGATCCGATCGCCGTTGACCACCAGAGAGTCCCCGTCCACCTTCACCTCGCCGGGGAAGCGTCCGTGCACAGTGTCGTGCTGCGTCAGATGCGCATTGATCTTGGCGTCGCCCAGATCGTTGACTGCGACGATCTGCAACTCGCCGGTGCGCTTGCCCTCGTACAGGGCACGAAGCACGTTGCGGCCGATGCGGCCGTAACCGTTGATTCCCACTTTGATTGCCATGAGCAGATCCCCTTACCGATTTTCAATTTACCGTATCGAGCGGCTCACCGACTTCGCGCCCGATGCGCTCGGCGGTGAATCCGAACTGTGCCATCGCGTCGGCGCCCCTGCCGGAGGCGCCGAACCGACCCATGCCGATCACACGTCCCTCTGCGCCGGCATATCGCCACCAAGATAGCGTAGCGCCGGCCTCCGCCGCCACTCGGCGGCGCACCGCGCGCGGCAGCACGCTCTCCTGCCAGGCCTCATCCTGCGCCTCGAACACTTCGGTCGAGGGCATCGGCACCAGGCGCGCGCGCCGTCCGCGTTCAAAGCGCGCACCGGCTCGGCGGCGGTGCCCACCTCGGAGCCGGTCGCGGGCGAACCTCCGCGGATTGCCTGGATTGCGCTTCAGGAAATCGCCCCACAGCGCCTGAGCGATGTCCGCCATTGCGAGCCACCCGCCGGACGGCCCGGATTGGCGCGCTGCTCGGCGTCCCTGGAGAGGGCGCGGATGGCGTTTGCAAGCTCTCGGCGTGTGCTCAATCAGGACCTTTCATGCGACCCCCATCACCGCAATCTGCCCGGCGACGGACGCGCCGCAGCCGCCCGACCTAAAAAAGGGGGGGCATTGTCCCCCAGCGGGCCGCAATGCTCAATCGCCGCACCCCATTACCGCGTCGAGGTGACCGTGATCACGGTCGCGCGGGGTCGCCGGCCGGCCCCGATGCTTTGCATATTTCAGCCACGTCTGCCATATCGGCCCCGTTCATGCCCGCTCCGGGCGAGCCGGCGCCTTGCCTCGCGACTCAGTTCACTGCGGATTAAGCTTCTTTTGCTACGCTGCCCGGATGAGCAGCGTACGCCTCATTCAATTTACCGATCTACACCTGTTCGGCGCCGAAACCGGCCGTCTGCGCGGCGTCCTCACGCTCGCATCCGCCACCGACGCGCTCGCGCACGCGCGCGGGGAGGATTGGCCGCCCGATGCGCTGCTGGTCACGGGCGACATCGTGCACGACGATCCGGCCGGTTACGCCCACTTCCAGCGTCTGTTTGCAACGCTCGGGATGCCGGTGCTCTGTCTGCCGGGCAATCATGACGACCCGGGCGCAATGCGCCGCGCACTCGCCAAGCCTCCGTTCGTGACGGGCGGGCACGCCGATATCGGCCGCTGGCGCCTCGTGCTGCTCGACAGCGTCCAGGCCGGCCAGGCCGGCGGCGCTCTGAGCCCCGCGAGCCTAGCGGCGCTGGACGCGGCGCTCGAGCAGGCCGGCGAGCGGCACGTATTGGTCTGCCTGCATCATCATCCGGTACCGATGGGCAGCCGCTGGCTCGACCGGGTGGCGCTCGCCAACCCCGAGGCCCTCTTCGCCGTCATCGACAAGCACCCGCGCGTTCGGGGCATCCTCTGGGGCCACGTTCACCAGAGCTTCGATGCGCTGCGCAACGGCGTGCGTCTGCTGGCCACGCCGTCGACCTGTGCGCAATTCCGACCACGCACCGAACAGTTCGAGGTCGACCCGCTCCCGGCGGCGTACCGCACGCTGGCGCTGCGCGCCGACGGCTCGATCGCCACCGAGCTGGTGTGGATCGAGGGCGGCGCGCGGCGCGGCTCGATCGGCGCCGCCTAGTCGGCGCGAACCGCGGTCGAGCCACCGTCCCGCGCCGGCGGCAAACCCGCCGCCGGCGCACGGCCGGGCGCTTGCTCATCCCGGTCCCGTACGGCAGCACCGCTGTCCGGCCCCGATCCCTACACCCGCAACAAACCTCCGGGGCGCGACCTCGCCATTGATATTTCGCCCGGCGATGGTTACTTTGCGCGGCTTGGACGAAACGAACCGAAGCGTGAGAACGGAATGACCCGCCGACCGTTGATGTGGGGGCTGTCGCTACTGAGCGTCATGATGCTGTGCGGCAGCGCAATCGCGAGCGGTGTCTCGCCCTACCTGCCCCTGAACCTGGATCCCGCCGTCCAGAACGCGATCGACCGGGTGCTGATCCTCGGCGACCAACCGGTGTTGGTCCGGCCGATTCCGGCGGCACTGGTGCTGCGAGCCCTGCCCAAGGCGTGTCGCGTCGATCGGCCGCTGTGCGAGCGGGTGCGCAAGTATCTGCGCCGCTACATGCGCGGCACCGGCGTGGAGTTCACCAGCGTGTCGCTGGCCGCGACCGCCGGCAAGTCCAACATCACGCTGCCGAACCAGCATGGTCAGCGGGCGCAGAGCCCCTACCAGGTCGCGGGCGCGGCCTACATCCAACCCAACCCCTACATGCTGCTCAATGTCGGTGGCGTCGGCTACCAGGGCCGATTCACCCCGACCGGCACGATGCTCAGTCTCGGCTTCGACTGGGCGCAGCTCGACATCGGCTGGCGCGACCACTGGTGGTCGCCGCTGACCGACAGCTCGATGCTGATCAGCACCGAAGCGCCGACCATGCCGTCGATCACGCTGTCGAACACCCTGCCGCTCACCCGCCTCGGCCTGCAGTATCAGGTGTTCGTCGCGCGCATGTCGGAGCAGCGGCACATCGAGCTCACCAACGGCTTGCTCACCCAGGGCTACCCCAAGATGGGCGGCATCATGGTCGGCATGCAGCCGGTGAGCGGCTGGTCGCTCGGGATACAGCGGGTGATGATCTGGGGCGGCGGCGCGGCCGGCGGCGAGTCGCTGACCAACATCATGCAGGCGTTCATCAACCCCACCCGGGCGCAGAGCACCGGCTTCAACGCCGGCACGCGCGTGATCGCGAAGCAGGAGGCATCCGTCACCAGCGACTTCATCTTTCCGGGCCGCTACCCGTTCTCGGTGTATTTCGAGTACGCCGCCAACGACACCTCGATGGGCAGAGCCTATCTGTTCGGCAAACCCGACATATCGGCCGGCATCGATTTCGCGCACCTCGGGCCCTTCGACCTGACGTACGAGTTCAACTCGTGGTCGCCCACCTGGTACGTGCATACCGTAACCAATGTGCAAACAGGCTATCAGTACGGCATCACCAACGACTACCAGAGCATCGGCAACTGGTTCGGCGACCAGCGCGTGCTCGCCACCCCCACCATGGTGGCTGACCAGGTCGGCGGCCAGAGCAACATGCTGCGCGTCGGCTGGACGCCGCCCTTCGGCGGCTACCTGCAGCTACGCCTGCGCGAGCTGGCCAACGAGGCGCAAACCGTATACGCCACCTACCCCTACAAGACCGAGTACATGGGGGCGCTCAGCTATTCCTATCCCTGGCACGGCTACGCGGTCGGCGCCGAGATCGGCGGCGGCCAGGACGTCTTCGGCCACCACTACATCGAGGTCGAGGGCTTCCTGCGCGACGGCGAGGCGCTGTTCAGGCACTACGATCCGGTGTCGGCCTTCACCGGCAAGCGCCCCAAGGGCGACGATCTGTACGTCAACGTGGGCGTCAACTACTACCACGTGCTGGTGTACAAGCCAAACGGTGCGGCCACCATTCGCTACTACCGGCGCTGGGCGGGCAGTCCCACCGTCACCCTCGGTGCGCGGCGGCGCATCTCGGCGCACCAGGACATCGGGGTCGGGCTCGACCTCGACTCCATCAGCGGCCGGCTGCTGCTCGGGCTGCGCATGGTCGACTATCGCTACCGTTTCGACTGGCCGATCGCCGTGCACGCCTTCATCGGGGCGGCGCGCTACTCGGCGCCTACTCCGGCCTACGGCCTGTACCTGGGCGCGGGCCTGGAGTGGCTGCACGCGTTTCGCGGCTGGAACGTCGGACTCGACTTCCGCAGCGTAGCCTCGGCGCAGCGTCTGGATGACCTGCGCGCCGAGCATTCCCACCTCGATACCTACTACACCATCGACAGCTGGTCGCTGTATCTATCGCACGACTTTTGAGCCGACCGTTCAGGCGGATCGGCGGGCCGGCAGCGCGCACCAGGCCGCGAATACGGCCTCGACCGCGATCTGATCGGCACGTGTCGTGACGGGCGGCCCGCCGACGCCGCTCACCGTGCCGCTCGCGGCGGCGCGCGGCAGCACGCGCGACTGCGGGTTCGAGCCCATGATCACGGCCACCGGCAGGCCGCATGCGGCGGCGGCGTGTGCCATACCCGTATCCATGGTGATCATGCTCTCGGCCACCTCCATCAGCGCGAAACTGGCGCGCAGGTCGAGCCCGAGAATTTCGAGGCTTCCCAGGCCGATGGCCGCGTGCATCTCGCGCAGCAGCGGCAGCTCGCTCAGCGCGCCGCGCAGGATCAGCACGGCCTGCGGACGCCGCGCGCGCACCGCATGCAACAGCTCACGCCAGCGCTCCACGGGCCAGGAGCGGTCGTTGTCGCCTCGCCATCGCTTGCGGCTGCGGGCACTGAGGGTGCGCGCCGTGCCCGGCTGGATCAGCACGAGCGGCCGGCCGGTCCACCCGCGCTCCCGCAGCAAGGTGGCGCACGCCGCGCGTTCCGCCTCGAGAGTGAACAACCGCGGCGCGCCGGCCGGCCCCGGCGGCGGATAGTCCGCCGCCGCCAGCATCGGCGGTGTGCGCACGGCGAGCCGCAGCAGCGCGTCGATGTAGTGCTCACCCTCGCCGGGACCGCTCTCGAGAAACTCACAGCGTCCGGCGTCGATACCGCCCATGCGCAGCAGGCGACGGATGCGCGCGGCTTGCCGCGGCATCGTCTCGGCGACGTATACCGGACCCGGCGCGCTGCGCCGCAGCGCGCCCAGCACCGCCAGCCACGCCCCGGTCACCGGCAAGGGGAGATGGCGCGGCAGCGTCCAGCAGCGCTCCACATCGGGGTTACCCCGGTAGAGCTCGCGGTTCCAGGGGCCCGCGCCGACCACCTGACACGGACGCCCGAAACGGCCGTGCAGCAGACTCAACGCCGAGGTCAGCATGATCATGTCGCCGACCCGCCCGAACAGCATCACGACCGGCTGCAGCGCGCGCGCGGAAGTGCTCACTGAACTCATCTACCGCGGCGCGCCGAGCGCGCGCGCGCGCGGCAGCGAGCGCCAGGCGTCCAGCACGGCCTGTGGGGAAATCCGCTCGACGCGCTCGGCCTCGAGCGCGAGAACGGGCGAATCCGCGCCGCTGCGCGGCAGCCAGACCCGGGACGACTGGATCCCGTAGAGCACCACGAGCGGCGCGCCGAGCGCCGCCGCGGCGTGCGCCGGTCCGGTATCGATCGAGATCATGCTCTGCGCCAGCTCGCACAGGGCGAACAGGCGCGGCAGTGCGCACGGGGCCGCCGCCATCCGGGCAACGCTCGCCGCCGATCCGATCCGCTCGAGCATGGTCGCTTCGGCCGGCGCGCCCCGCAGCACGATCAGCGCCTCGGGCATGGCGGTCCGAATTCCGCGCAACAGCTCGATCCAATGCTCGAGCGGCCAGGCTTTGTCGTCACGGCTGGCCCAGTGGCGCATGCGCCGCCGGCCCATGGTGCGATGGTTGCCGGGCTGCACGAGCACGATCGGCTCGCCGCGCCAGCCGTGACGGGCCAGCCAGTCGCGCGCCGCGCGACGCTCGGACTCCGCCACCCGCAGGTGCGGCCGCCAGAGACCGGGCGCAGCGGGCTCGGGGTAGTCGGCCGCCCGCACCGACTCCGGTGTGCGCGCGGCGAACTCCAACAGGCACTCGAGCCACAGTCGCTCGGTGCCGGGCTCCTCGTCGATGAACAGGCACCGGCGCGAATCGATTCCGCCGGCGGCCAGCAGACGCCTGATCCGCGGAACCTGCCGGCGATGGTGCTCGAACACGTACACCGGACCCGGCGCAGCGCGGCGCAGCGCCCGCAGCACCGCCGGCCACGCGAGGCCGAACACGAACGGCCCCTTGCGCGGTACGTGCCAGCACGCTGCCACGTCCGGATGTCCTTGATACATGTCGTGTATCCACGCATCCATTCCAACGACATGACAGGGCGCGCCAAAACGGCAATGCAGCGCCCGCAGCACCGCCGTCAACATGACCATGTCGCCGATCCGGCCGAACCGGAACACGAACGGGCTCAGCGGCGCGCGCGCAGCGGCGGACAACGTCACGTCGATCATCGGTTGGTTAGCGGCAGGAGTGCGGCGCAAACGTCTGCAGAGGAGCCGGCATTGTGGCGCAGGCCCGCGGCCGGGAGCAAGGCGGCCGCGCGAGCGGCGAAACTCTCCCGCGCATCCGTTCCCGCCGCGCCGCGCCCTGGGGTGACGCGAGACCCGCCGCCGCACGACGCGCGCTCAGAGCACGAGCTCTGCGCGCCAGCGCTCGAGCACGGCCGACAGACGGAAGCGCGGATCCGGGGCCGTCACCGGCCGCTCGCCGGCGCGCCAAGCGCGGATCCGCTGCACGTAGGCATCGAACATACCCAGAATGCCGGCCATCCGCGCCGGCATGGCGCGCCAGCGTGGCGTGCAGCCGCCGAGGAGCCCCTCATAGAGGCGCTGCGCGCCGCTGACCGGAACGAGCTGGCGCGCATCGCCGATGATCTCGCGCGCCGCGCCGCAGTCGCATGTCAGCACGGGCGTGCCGAGCGCGTTGGATTCGGCGAAGACCAGTCCGAAGGTCTCCGGCACCACGAAATTCGGGAAAAAGACGCACAACGCCGTGCGCACTTCCTCGTGCATGCGCGCTTGCGGCAGCGGCCCCAGATTGAGCACACCCTCGATAGGCGCCCAACGGCGCGTCTTGTAGCCCGGATTGCCCACCACCAGCTCCAGCTCCGGCATCCGGTGGCGCAACACGCGAAACGCGTCGAGCGTGAATTTCAACCCCTTGTTCGGCGAGGACAGAAACACGAGCTTGCGCTCATCGATCGGCGAGCCGTCCGGTTGCAACGCGTCGTCGATCGGGTTGTATATCGTCCGGGCGTGAATGCCCGCCTCCACACCCATCCAGCGCAACGTCGCCTCGACCGCCGCGCGCTGCGTGTCGGAGACGCAGATGACGTGGACGTCCAGCGACCGCAACAGCTCGCGGGTCGAGGCCAGCCAGTGTGCCCGGCGTGAGCCGGGGCGCATCCGGTCGTGCAGCCAGAGAAACACCCGCGCGTTCGGGTACAGGCGTCGCACGGCGTCGAGCGCGCGCGAATCGCGAGTGACGATCACGCACCCGACGGTCGGGTCGCGTTCGGGCGCCTGGTACCGGCCGCTGGACTCCGTGCGATTGTGCTGCACGACGCGCGCCCCGAGTCCCTCGGCGATGCGCACCACCGTCGCCTCGGTGCCGCCCATCGCCTCGCGGCGCGGCGTGTCGCTGTCGTACGGGCGCGCGCACACCGGATCGTAGAAGACGATTGCGGTCATGAAGACGCGGCGCGCGGCGTCACGGCGCGCCGGCGCGCGCGCCGATGAGATAGAAGTTGTTGTGAAAGATGGGGCATTCGGCGTGCAACCAGCGCATCCGCGGCAGCTGCCGTGCCAACGCGGCGAAGTATTCGGTGTTATCGATGCCACCGAAGGCGCGCTGGTAGGCGCACAAC